>NZ_JBBYHU010000034.1:0-45402 GCF_038289905.1 Flavobacterium flavipallidum
TATAGATTACTATAATAATGAGAGAATAAAACTTAATCTAAAAGGAATGAGCCCGATACAATATCGAGCTCATTATTATCAAATTTAATTATAAATTCGTCTAAACTTTTGGGTGCAGTCTAAAATAACTTGAAACAGCCTCTTTTGTTTGAAATATAAAGAAATTATTTCTTAGCCAATTTGGCTTTATCCGTAAATTTATTCATTTCGATTTTAGCTTCACCATACAGTTCTGTTTCTGATCTTTCACCAGCATTAATGATAATTTCTTTTTTTGCATTTACGCTATTTTTACTTTGTCCTTCGGCGATTAATTCGATGGTTTTTATTTCTAATTTGCTAGCGTCTAGCTCAGAATTATTTTCTAAACGAATAAGACTATTATCGGCTTCTCCTTCGATTTTAGCTTTAGCTTTTTGATATAAATCGATATTTAACTCTTTAGTGGTGAGTAAAGATTTTAAGTCGGCTCCTTTGATTAATGCTATTTTAGTGTTTTCACTTTTAAGATTCAATTCTGTTTTTGAATTTCCATCTGCTTCAAGTGTAAAGTTCTTAATATTTCCATTCATGAAAATTTTTGAATCATCAGAAGTTTTTACTGTGAAATTGTCACTTAGTATTTCCTGGATGGCAGTAACTACTGCATCATTTTTTGAAATAATAGTGTTTAATTCAGATGTATAAGTAACTTTTACTTTTAAAGATTTATGTTTTACAATTTTTTTAGAGGTTGAAAGATGAAGTACATGATCAGTGACCTCAATGTCGATTACATCAATTAAATTGTCATCGGCTTCAATTTTTATTTCAGGATATTCACCTCTTTCCAGAGAAAGCTCAATATTATCTTCAACTTCAATAGTACTGAAGTTTTTTATGTTTTTATTTTTAGTCGTTGTTATTTTAGAACCGCTTATTTTTTCTTTTTTCTGAGCAAAAATAATTGAGGTGGTAAATAAAATTAAAAGTAGGATGCTTATTTTTTTCATTTTTTTTTTGTTTAGCTGCTACACAAATATAAAAAAATCGCCCACTTTTCAATGGGCGAATGTTGTTTTTTAACGTGAATTTAGTTTATTCTTTACTAATGTTTCCACCAGAACTTGTTGATTTTTCGATGTGTTTAGGATTGTTGTGGTATTCAATTTTTCCTCCGCTGCTGGCTTCTGCTGTTAAACTGACAATAGGGTGGATGCTTATTTTTGAACCACTCGAAGATTCGGCTGTAATGTTGTTTGCCAATAAATCTTCCGCATTTATATTGCTTGCACTGGTAGCTTCAGTTTCTAAGTTGAGTGCCATTCCTTTAATTTCAATTTTACTGGCACTGCTGCTATTGACTTTGATGTTGTCAATAGATAGTTGCGCTTCAATTTTTGCAGCACTCGAAGTGTTTAAGCCAATGTTTTCTCCTTTTAAAGTGTTTTTTGTCTTTATAAATGAAGCACTATTAGCTGTAAGTTCTTCGATAATTGGAGCTGTTATGTAAACTTTTTGTCCATGTTGACTATTATAATTTCCGTTTTTTCGGCTGATAATTAATACGCCATTTTTAACATCGGTGATAATGCTATTCTGTAGATTTTCATCGGCTTCAACCAGCACTTTTGTTCTGTCTGCTTGTTCAATTATTACTTCTATGGCGCTACCAACTTCAATATGGGTAAAGTTTTCTGAAATATTTCTTTTTTCAGTTATAACATTACCATTTCCCTTAATTGAATGTTGGTGATGATGATTGTTGCAGGAAATCAGTGTTACTGCAACAAAAGCAATCAGACTGTTTTTTAAAGATACTAACATGATTAGTTGGTTTTAATGATGATGCCGTCTTTATTGATTTTTAACTCCTGAAGATGTGATTTTGAATTCACTATTGTGTCTATTGTTTCATTTTCGGATGTGTTTTCCTCTGTGTTTCCTTCTCCAGGACAATTCATGCAATTAGCTTGTAATTGACCTACTTTGTAAACAGGTTCGAATGCATCGTAATTTAGCTCAAAAAAATCATTATCTGAACTGTCGTAATCCTGGACAGATTCGTCTACTTTAAAAATAGTACCTTCGATTAGAAATAAGGTGATTTCTATTTTTTGGTTTCTGAATTTGTTTTTTAAATCAGTCAATAGATAGTTGTCAAAAATCAGCTGATTTCCATCTATTTTATATTCGTATCGAATTTTTTCAGCATTTTTTCTGGCTTCAGAAAAAGATTTTCCTTTTGCTTCTTTTTCAATTTGAATATAACTGTAATTCTCGTTTGATTTTTTTATTTGAAAACGTACATCGTTCGAATATATAATATCATTATCAGTAGAATCGGTTGTGATTTTAAATTCGTCACGATCATAAATATCTCCGGCAAAGTATTCGTTGTATTTAAATTTAATTAATAAAGTATCTTTTAAAGGAATGTTTAAAGTTTCTTTTTTAACCACTCGGCCTTCCATAGCAAAGGCTGAAGCTTGTTTAATTCCTAAAGCGGTAACTAATGCAATGGCAATTATCCAAAGTGCAATTAAAGTATATTTTGCAATTGAACCAATTGATTTTGTATTGGGAGCTAGTAGTTTAAAACCTAATAAAGTTAAGAAAAAGAAAGGGATCCCTACAGCAAAAAACATTAGTAAGCCTAATACCCAAAATGGATAATCGGTAAAATTACCTGTTTCAATAAAGCCTTCCCATGGAAAATCAACAAATGTGTTGGTTCCTAAGGTGAAAACGCCAATTAATAAAATGGTTAAAGTAGACAATCCTGCAATAATTAGTAATATTCCAAGAAATTTTGCTAAAATCCCTAAAACACTCAGAATAAAATTTCCTAAGGAATTTCCAACTCTGTTAGCTCCTTTTTTTATCTGATTACCATATTTGTCATAATCAGCATTTTTTATTTTTTCAGAAACGGTTTCAAATTCTTCTCTTACTTTTTTTTCGATGTTCGAAATATTAACCGGTTCTCCGGTCATTTCTAATTTTTCTGAGGTAGTTCGTGCTTCAGGAGTTACAATCCAAAGGACAATATAGGCAATAATTCCAGTACCAAATCCAGCAAAAATTAAGAGTACTAACACAATTCGAATCCAAACCACATCAATACCAAAATAATGTCCAAGTCCTGCAGCTACACCGCCTATCATACCTTTCTCGCTATCACGATACAGTTTTTTTGTTCTGTAATTGTTAGGGTAAACTTGTTGTTGATTTTCAAAGCTTTTAGGTTCGTCTTCTATAATGTAATCTTCAGGTTGCCCCATGATAGCGATAATTTCATCAACTTCTTTTAAGCCTACTACATGTTTTTCGCTTATTTGTTTTTCATTCAACAATTCGGCAATTCTCATTTCGATATCTTTAATAATCTCATCCTGACCAGATGAGTTATTAAGTGAACGTTTAATTGCGTCAAAATAGCGGGATAGTTTTTGATATGCATCTTCGTCAATGTGAAAAAACATACCTCCTAGATTTATATTTACAGTTTTATTCATGACTCTGTTTTTTGGTTTGTGATTAGATTTACGGCATTAGACAATTCTGTCCAGGTACCATCAAGTTCGTTTAAGAAATTTTGACCTTCATCGGTTAATCCATAATATTTTCTGGGTGGACCTGAAGTGGATTCTTCCCATCGATAGGTGAGTAATCCATCGTTTTTTAGTCGGGTGAGTAAAGGGTAAATTGTCCCTTCTACGACTAATAATTTTGCGTTTTTCAATGTTTCTAATATTTCGGATGTATAGGCATCTTGTTTTTTTAGTACAGATAAGATGCAAAACTCGAGAACACCTTTACGCATCTGGGCTTTTGTGTTTTCAATGTTCATGATGTAATGTTGTTATTTGATAAAGTTAATCGTTAATGGATAATTGTATTTTTCTCCATTTGAAGCGTTAATGGCTGCAATAATAATCATGAAAAATTCAACTATTTTTAGAAGAAAGAATAAAATCACGCTTATAATTCCAATGGTCAGCATACTTACATTTTCGGCAAAATTTATTTTATTCCAAAAGAACTCGTGATTGTTTAGCAATTCTGTCCAATCCATACTGCTAAAAATTGCTATTGAAAAAGCTGGAATGGCAATCAACGCAAAAACCAATGAATAGATTAGTAAACTAAGTTGAAAGTTGATGATTTGTTTTCCGTTATGGTCAATTAATTCCGATTTTTCTTTTTTACTACTCCAAATAATAATTGGGAAAATAAAATTTCCAAATGGAATAAAGTACTGTGAAAGAGCACTTAGATGGGTTAAGGCTGCTATAGTTTTGTCGTTTTTTGTTTCCATATTTTTAAAGTCTAGTAATTTCTTATACAAATATATGTCTAAAAACAGGTATTATGTATTGCAAAGTACTTATAATTAACATATAATTAACATTTAAATCCAATCTAAACCTGACCAAATATTTTGTATATTGGTTAAAAACATGGCTATGAAACTCACAGCAACTAATCTTAACCGATTTTTATTCTTCAAATTACCCTCTGCATTTATTTGTGGTGTAAGAGTAGTAGAGATAACTTCTGAAAAATGTGTGGTCGCTGTAAAACACCGATGGATTAATCAAAATCCGTTTCATTCAATGTATTTTGCGGTTCAGGCGATGGCTGCTGAATTAACTACGGGAGCAATAGTAATGTTGCATATTGAGGAAAGTGGTCATCAAATAGGAATGTTAGTTGCTGGAAATAAAAGTGTATTTACTAAGAAAGCAACTGGCAAAATTACTTTTGTTTGTCAAAATCCAGATGCTGTTAAAACAGCTATTCAAAATACTATTACAACTGCCGAAGGACAAACTTTTTGGTTAAAGTCTATTGGAACTAACGAAAATGGAGAACAAGTGTCTGAAATGGATTTTGAATGGACGATAAAATTGAAAAAATAAAAAACACTTCCTTGGAGTTATAATACAAAGAAGTGCTTTTCTTACTCAGGGTTTGGTTTTTTCGCTATTTGATAATGATTTTCTCGGTAAATTCTCCTTTATCTGTTTTTATTAATACAAGATATACTGAAGAACTAACTTTATTTATTGGAATTTGAATTAAATTTTGATCTTTATCTGTAATATTCCATTTACCTATATTTTGTTTGGCTATATTGAATAAATAAACCGTTTTGATGGTAACATCAGTAAACGAGTTTTTAATATTCAATATTTGATTTTCATTAGTGTAGTAGCATATAATACCATTGCTGATAGTTGTTTCGTTACTATTAAAATTTTTGTTCATGAACTGTAACGAGAAACGGTTATTGTATTCACCTGGAGCTAAGTTTACAACAAAGTTTTCTTTTCTTAAATCAAAATATGTTTTAGTAACATTGTCATATACGTAAATATCAAGTGTATTAGGAATGTTTTCTAAAGCATCAATTTTGATTGTTGCATTACCTTCGTTGCTGATTTTTAGACCAAAAGGAATGATTTGGTTTGTATCTATACTTGGAATCCCCTGAATGATTAATGGTAAATTTTCTAATTGCCAGTACATGTCATTATCTTTTATTTCAATCATTTTAGCATCGTAACCCAAATCAAATTTATTAGTGGTATTTGGGTCAGTACCTAAAAGAATTTGTCGGTGGATTCCAATGGAAGTATCAAAACCAAGACGGATTTTCATTCTTTTGTCAACAGTTTCCTTGGCAGCAAAATAGTTTTTATCATTAGCCATTTTCATAAAAGTAGAATTGCCCGAAGCCTCTCTTACAAATGCCCGCTGGCTATTTTTGAAACTAAATGTTCCTCCCTGTACAGTACTGCCTCCTGTAGCGTCTATATAAAATGCTTGTCCCACAGGGATATAACGTTGAGGTATTTTTGTGCCTGTTGCACCATTATTTACATTTAATGGATCATCGGCTATGGCAGCGACCCCTCCAGTAAGAGTATAAGTGGCATAACCTCCTTCGTATTGGGCTAAAACATGATTGTTAGATAATCCAAAATGATCCCAAAAATAGAGTGCTCCGCCAAATGTATTTGATGTCCCTCGACAACCAGCACAATCCTTAAGGTTATCTTTTATGAATTCATCAGCGTCTAAAGCACTTGGGTAAGGATTTCCAACTAGGTAAGTTTGATTTAATGCAATGAATTTATTGATTGTACCTGAATTTGGTTTTCCAGTGAAAACATAATTTTGTTCGTCATTTATTGGTGCTGATCCTCCGGTTCCTTTCATCGTGAAACCATCAGCTACGGCAATAAGTCCAGTACTTGATTTATATTGCCATTGCCAGTAATTATCCCAATTAGTATTAGAATTAGGAGTAAGTGAACTATAAGTCCAGATCCAACGGTTACTAATTTTAATTGGATTTGAAATAGAGCTATCGGCAAAATAGGGTCCATCGCCAAATGTAATCGATTTTGGATTTGTTGTATCTGTTCCGTCTCTAAGAATATTTATCATAGAATAAGAAGAATTATTGGCAGCTCCGCGATTACTTACAGGAGAAGACCAATAGTTGTAATTAAAACTATTTTGTTTTCCTTGTTGGTCTCGTTCAATATAACCGGTACTGTTTTCTTCTAATGTGCTTTCGATAAATTGTGAAGTTGTATATTTTTTTTGAACCAACTGTGATTCGCCTACAAGATCAATTTTTCCATCTAATTTTAAATAATGTGTGATCCATAATCCATGACCTGCATTATATTCATCCTGAGTACCTGAATTTGTTATAATCAATTCGTTAGACATTACAATTAATCCTAATAAGTTCAAATCCTGAGTATTAGCGGTTATTTTATGGTTAGTTTTTACAATATTCCAATCAATTGGCTGGTTGTTAATTCCTAAGCTATTTGGAACATCCCAAACATCATAATTAGTCCATGTATTATCAGTGTTCCATGTTTGGTTAGAAACTCTTGAAGTATAAGGAATTGGAGCAGTTTGTTGAAGGCTTGAATTGATGTTGTGCAATCTTCCGCTTACACCTTTATAGGCGGTTAAGTCACCACAATTAGTATTCATTCGGTAATAACCAGTCAAATCATTCCATGTAACTGGATTATCTTCAATGCCATTGTTGTCAGCATCTAATCCTGAAATTTTTAAAGGAATCACAACTCCGTTTACATTCGTTCCTGAGGCTTCGATTTCCTGATTCATCATTTGTCTGATTTGCGCTATGTCTAAGGCTTTACTCCAAATTTTTACTTCATCCATCCAACCAGAGAAGAAATTTACTGCTGTGGCAGCAGATTGATCCATTGCTCCTAAAAGTGCTTTGGTAGAACTGTCGGATGGGGCGGGAGCAGTTCCATTTTTAGTAGCCAATTCCAATCCGTCCACGTAAAGTTTATAACTTGATCCGTCAAAAGTAATCGCTAAATGATACCATCTGTTAGTCCCTATTAGATTGGAACCGCTAGTAATTGAATTAGCACCTGCGGCATTGTACCAATTGAATTGCACTTGACCATTTACAATATTTAAGGCATAACCTTTAGTATTGTCACTACTGTTTTTTCTAGAGAATACAGTACGAGTACCATTTACAGCATTGGGTTTTACCCAGGTTTCGATACTAAAACTACTGTTGAGATTATAATTATCTTTAAAAGAAACATAATCGTTATTTCCATCAAAATCAACCGATTTACAATCAATGAAAGTGATGTTTTTATCGTCAAAACAACCATTAGTCAGCGTCCATCTTAATATGTATGTTCCCGGATCGGCGGTGAAAATTGCATCAGGGTCGGTCGTGCTTGAAAAAGTTGCCGAGTTACCACAGGATGTATTGGTAGCGCTTATAATGGACCAACTTCCTGTAATTCCAGTACCCGGATAATCAGTGTCTCCTGATGCAGTATCTGGTACGGTATATAAATTGGCTTTCCATGCGCCTTTGTTGTAATTTGTTACAGCTGTTTTAGTATTATCGTAAGCATTTAGTTGGATACTGTTTTCGCCACAATTACTGGCAAGTGGAGCATAATCTTCTCCGGCATAAGCCAAACTGGTGTTGACATTGACAAAATTAGTTCCGGCATCATTATCTGTTCTACAACCATTAACGAGCGTGGTAACACCATATTCTCTGATTCCTGGAGTTACTGGAGTTACGGTTGCTGTAGTTCCTCTGGCAATTATATTGCCGTCCTCGTCTGTCCATTCTAATTCATCATCAACCTGTGCAAAAGCAAAACCAACATCGTCAATTGCCCAACCACTTCCCACACTAAATGTTTGATTAGTTGTACAATTATTGGAGGAATGTTTTGGAAAAGTTAAATTGTTGCAAGTACCACCACTAGGTCCGGAATTGAAAGTGAATTTAATACGTAGTCCCGCAAGTCCTGCATATTGACCTAAATTTATTGAGGTATAACGAAATGCATCAGCTACAAGATACTGTTTTGTACAAGCAGAGCCTCCGGAGCCTTTATATGCATGAACTCCGGTCGTATGGCCAGCTGTTAAAATATCATTTTGCATCGTGTTAAGTGTTACTGTATATGTGTTTCCGGCATCGAAGGATAATTCAATTTTTCCAGAACCACCATTACAAAAATAATAGGCAGTATAGAATGTAATTATAGCTTCGCTGGATGTCATTCCGATGGTACTGAACACAGGAGTTTCTAAAGTAGTTACTCTATTAGCATCAACTGCATGAGCAATAGCAAATTTTGTATTGTCTGAGGTGTCATAATTGATTCCACTAAATGTTGTATTGGGATTATTTAGTGAATTTGTTTCTTTCCATGTAGGCTCGCTATTGTTATTTCCACTTGCAGGGAAATATCCATCTAAACTATCTACACGCCATCCATCTGGTTGAGCATAGTTGAATTTACCTCCTTTGCCGAATTGCCCTTCAGGTTGATCGTAAAAACTTTCAGCATTAATAGTTACTGAATTACCTAAACAAATATCTAGTGCAGAATGACTCACAATAATAGGAGGTTCATCAGGTGGTAAAAATCGTGCATAGGCTTCTGCCGATGTTTTTATTATAGTTGAATCATCTGCATCCGTAAGTCTTAATCGTACAAATGTATCGCTTGTTAACCCTATTAGGGTGTAAGTTAATAAGCCAGCTGTATTGGGTATGCTTGTCCAATTTTCGCCATTGTCGTTTGAATATTCCCAATTTAATATCTGTGAGGCTTGTAAATTGTATGTGCCTATGGCTTGTAATGTAAACTGTATATCCTTAGGAGTTGTCAATCCACCTGGACATGCAGTCACTTCCACTAAAGCACTAGGTGGTTGCGGATTATCAGGAACTGGATTTACAATCACTCCGGTTAAATAAGTATTAAGATTTTTGGGAGGTTCAACAGTAACAGTTGCAGTACAACTACTGGAATTATTGTTAACATCAGTTACAGTAAGTATAGTTGTTGCGGTATAAATATTTGGAGAATCAGCAAATGTACTAGGAGAAATGGTCATTGAGGCAATTCCGCATGCATCATTCGAACCATTGTCTATATCGGACGCTTTGATAGTAGCTACACGAGTAATGGCGTCAACCACTACTACAAAGTTTTTACAAATTACTGTTGGTGGCGTGTTGTCAATTACTGTAATGACTGCATTACAACTGGCGCTGTTACCTCCATTATCATAAACAGTAAATACAACATTATTAGCTCCAATATTACTACAAGTAAAGGCATTTGGAGTAACAGTCATATTGACAATTCCACAATTGTCAGAGGATCCATTATTCAGATTCCAAGCGGCAACATTTACAGTTCCGTTTGAACTTAGGTAAGCCGTATAGTTTTTACATACCGCTGTTGGAGGGATATTATCACTGGCATTTACTTTGAAAGTACAACTGCTGGTTCTATTTGAACTGTCTTTAGCAGTTAATGTTACAGTTGTTTGGTTAGCAGTTATTAAAGAACCTGCTGCAGGACTTTGAGTAATGGTTAAGTTACTATCGCAATTATCAGAAGTTGTAGCTAATGAAGTGTAATCTTGTAAAGTGTAATTGCAATTGGTGCCAAAATTAACATTTTGATCAGCAGGACAGCTTATAGAAGGGTTTTCATCATCAACAACAGTAATGATTTGGTTGCAGGAAGCGGTTAATCCAGCGTTATCAGTTACTGTCCAAGTTATTGTTGTGTTTCCTTTAGGAAATTGGTATGTTGTTGTATTAATTGTTACTCCAGAAACTTGGGCAATTACTGATGCAACCCCACAATTATCGGATGTGATAGGTGTACCAACGCTTACTGTAGTATAACAATCTCCAGTTCCGTTAGAGCTAGTGTTAACCGTTTTATTGGTAGGGCAAGTTATAGTAGGAGGAACATTGTCAATTACAGTTATTATTTGATTAGCTGTTGCCGTATTGCCTGAACTATCAGTGACAGTCCAAATTACTGTTGTGTTACCTAAAGGATAAGTAGTTGAAGGATGATTGTTTATTACTGAAGCTACTGAGCAATTATCGGCTGTAGTAGGAGTTCCTAAGTTTACTCCAGTTGCTGTACATACTGTATTTGTGTATACAGTTATATTTGATGGAGCAGTTATTGTTGGTTTAATATTGTCGTTTACTGTTATTGATTTAGAACCTGTATTGGTATTTCCTGCCGCATCTGTTACGATATAATTGATAGTGGTAACCCCTTTGTTAAAAGTGTAAGTTCCTACCTGACCAGCAGTAGATGTTTTGGTGGTTGCTCCGCTTAAGCTATAAGCTATAGTAGCTCCGGAGCAATTATCGGAGAATACAGCATCAGTAACCGCCACCGAAGCATTACAAAGTCCGGCATCAGTAGAAGCAGATTGATTAGTTCCTGCAGTTAAAGAAGGATTGGTAGCGTCAATAACAGTTATTGTTTTTGAGGCAGAAGTAGTAAGTCCTGCCGCATCTGTTACGATATAATTGATAGTGGTAACCCCTTTGTTAAAAGTGTAAGTTCCTACCTGACCAGTAGTAGAGGTTTTGGTGGTTGCTCCGCTTAAGCTATAAGCTATAGTTGCTCCTGAACAATTATCGGAGAATACAGCATCAGTAACCGCCACCGAAGCATTACAAAGTCCGGCATCAGTAGAAGCAGATTGATTAGTTCCTGCAGTTAAAGAAGGATTGGTAGCGTCATTAACAGTTATTGTTTTTGAAGCAGAAGTAGTAAGTCCTGCAGCATCTGTTACGATATAATTGATAGTTGTGATTCCTTTGTTAAAAGTATAAGTTCCTACCTGACCAGCAGTAGAGGTTTTGGTGGTTGCTCCGCTTAAGCTATAAGCAATAGTAGCTCCTGAACAATTATCTGAGAAAACAGCATTAGTAACCGCCACCGAAGCATTACAAAGTCCGGCATCAGTAGAAGCAGATTGATTAGTTCCTGCAGTTAAAGAAGGATTGGTAGCGTCATTAACAGTTATTGTTTTTGAAGCAGAAGTAGTAAGTCCTGCAGCATCTGTTACGATATAATTGATAGTTGTGATTCCTTTGTTAAAAGTGTAAGTTCCTACCTGACCAGTAGTAGAGGTTTTGGTGGTTGCTCCGCTTAAGCTATAAGCTATAGTTGCTCCTGAACAATTATCTGAGAAAACAGCATCAGTAACCGCCACTGAAGCATTACAAAGTCCGGCATCAGTAGAAGCAGATTGATTAGTTCCTGCAGTTAAAGAAGGATTGGTAGCGTCAATAACAGTTATTGTTTTTGAGGCAGAAGTAGTAAGTCCTGCAGCATCTGTTACGATATAATTGATAGTTGTGATTCCTTTGTTAAAAGTGTAAGTTCCTACCTGACCAGCGGTAGAGGTTTTGATGGTTGCTCCGCTTAAACTATAAGCTATAGTAGCTCCGGAGCAATTATCGGAGAAAACAGCATCAGTAACCGCTACCGAAGCAGTACAAACTCCTGTATCAGTAGAAGCAGATTGATTAGTTCCTGCAGTTAAAGAAGGATTGGTAGCGTCATTAATAGTTATTGTTTTTGAGGCTGCGGTAGTAAGTCCTGCAGCATCTGTTACAATATAATTGATAGTGGTAACCCCTTTGTTAAAAGTGTAAGTTCCCACCTGACCAGCGGTAGAGGTTTTGGTGGTTGCTCCGCTTAAGCTATAAGCTATAGTAACTCCGGAGCAATTATCTGAGAAAACAGCATCAGTAACCGCCACCGAAGCAGTACAAAGTCCGGCATCAGTAGAAGCAGATTGATTAGTTCCTGCAGTTAAAGAAGGATTGGTAGCGTCATTAACAGTTATTGTTTTTGAGGCTGAGGTAGTAAGTCCTGCAGCATCTGTTACAATATAATTGATAGTGGTAACTCCTTTGTTAAAAGTGTAAGTTCCTACCTGACCAGCGGTAGAGGTTTTGATGGTTGCTCCGCTTAAACTATAAGCTATAGTTGCTCCTGAACAATTATCGGAGAAAACAGCATCAGTAACCGCCACCGAAGCAGTACAAAGTCCGGCATCAGTAGAAGCAGATTGATTAGTTCCTGCAGTTAAAGAAGGATTGGTAGCGTCATTAACAGTTATTGTTTTTGAAGCAGAAGTAGTAAGTCCTGCAGCATCTGTTACGATATAATTGATAGTTGTGATTCCTTTGTTAAAAGTGTAAGTTCCTACCTGACCAGCGGTAGAGGTTTTGATGGTTGCTCCGCTTAAACTATAAGCTATAGTTGCTCCTGAACAATTATCGGAGAAAACAGCATCAGTAACCGCCACCGAAGCAGTACAAAGTCCGGCATCAGTAGAAGAAGATTGATTAGTTCCTGCAGTTAAAGAAGGATTAGTAACATCTTTAGCAGTAATCACGACAGTTTTAGAGTTGGTATTTCCGGCAGCATCGGTAGCCGTTACGGTTACAATGATAGTTGCGTTATGAACAGCTGCCTGAGTAGTTCCTGCAAGAGGACTTTGAGTGATGGTTATACCTGTACAATTATCGGTAGCAGTAGAACCGTCTACTAGATTTGGAATAGTAATCATGCAACTGGCATTCAAGTTTACATCCTGATTGGCTTCTGCAGTCAATACAGGATTAGTAACATCTTTAGCAGTAATCACGACAGTTTTAGAGTTGGTATTTCCGGCGGCATCGGTAGCCGTTACGGTTACATTGATAGTCCCGTTATGAACGGCAGCCTGAGTAGTTCCGGCAAGAGGACTTTGAGTGATGGTTATACCTGAACAATTATCGGTAGCAGTAGAACCGTCTACTAGATTTGGAATAGTAATCATGCAACTGGTATTCAAGTTCACATCCTGATTGGCTTCTGCAGTCAATACAGGATTAGTAACATCTTTAGCAGTAATCACGATAGTTTTAGAGTTGGTATTTCCGGCGGCATCGGTAGCCGTTACGGTTACATTGATAGTCCCGTTATGAACGGCAGCCTGAGAAGTTCCTGCAAGAGGACTTTGAGTGATGGTTATACCTGTACAATTATCAGTTGCTGTAGAACCGTCTACTAGATTTGGAATAGTAATCATGCAACTGGCATTCAAGTTCACATCCTGATTGGCTTCTGCAGTCAATACAGGATTAGTAACATCTTTAGCAGTAATCACGACAGTTTTAGAGTTGGTATTTCCGGCGGCATCGGTAGCCGTTACGGTTACATTGATAGTCCCGTTATGAACGGCAGCCTGAGTAGTTCCGGCAAGAGGACTTTGAGTGATGGTTATACCTGAACAATTATCGGTAGCAGTAGAACCGTCTACTAGATTTGGAATAGTAATCATGCAACTGGTATTCAAGTTCACATCCTGATTGGCTTCTGCAGTCAATACAGGATTAGTAACATCTTTAGCAGTAATCACGATAGTTTTAGAGTTGGTATTTCCGGCGGCATCGGTAGCCGTTACGGTTACATTGATAGTCCCGTTATGAACGGCAGCCTGAGAAGTTCCTGCAAGAGGACTTTGAGTGATGGTTATACCTGTACAATTATCGGTAGCAGTAGAACCGTCTACTAGATTTGGAATAGTAATCATGCAACTGGCATTCAAGTTTACATCCTGATTGGCTTCTGCAGTCAATACAGGATTAGTAACATCTTTAGCAGTAATCACGACAGTTTTAGAGTTGGTATTTCCGGCGGCATCGGTAGCCGTTACGGTTACATTGATAGTCCCGTTATGAACGGCAGCCTGAGTTGTTCCTGCAAGAGGACTTTGAGTGATGGTTATACCTGAACAATTATCGGTAGCAGTAGAACCGTCTACTAGATTTGGAATAGTAATCATGCAACTGGCATTCAAGTTCACATCCTGATTGGCTTCTGCAGTCAATACAGGATTAGTCGTATCAATAATATTAAAAGCACGGGTTTCAACATTTGTTGCAGAAGCAGTAGTGGTAATTTCTAATCCAATTAGATATTGTCCAATAATTGTGGGTGTAAATGAAGTAGCTGTTGTTTGAGAATCATCCGTTAATGAACCTGTGCTTAATGTTGTTATGAAGCCATTTGGATCTCTAATGGTCCATTTGTATGTTACATTAGTTTCGGTTCCTGTATAACCTCCTATAAGATTAATTAAAGTACAACCTTCAATAGTAACAGGTCCTGACGCAGGAGTTGTAATTTCGGCGTTTACATTTCCTCCTGATGCTACAACTTCACCGAATGTGTAAACTGATGAACCGCCACCTACACAAGCGGCATATTTTTTTGTACCAATGTATATTTCGTCATTATTCGTACAGCTACCTGTAAAATTCCCTCCATTTTCTAAAGTAATTACAGCTGTCGAAGGAAGATTAAGTCTGATTTTATTTGAATTAAAATTTAAAATTCCTCCGTTTATATCTAAAGTATTTGTTTCTAAAGTTATTGTATTTGGAGAAGAAGAAGGATTTAAATTTAATGTGCCGTTAACTATTAAATTCCCCATCGAAACGGTAACCAGATTGGATGAAATGGTTATAATATGTCCGGTTTTTATTGTAATGTTATAAGTTCCTGCAATTTGTCCCGGGTAAGTAGTCGCTGCAGTCCATGAACCACCCGAATAAATTTCCCATGAGGAAACTGATTCCCAATTGCCCGCAGTTTTTGATTGAAAATCACCATCAACTTGACTATAAGTTGTAATTAGGCTAAAGAATATAAATAATAGCAATAAGTAGTTTTGTTTCATGATTCATACAGTTTAAATTCAGAAAACAACTTTTAATTCTTTTGTTTTGCTTCAACAGAATTTGTTGATTTAGCACCAAGAAGTATTTTGAGATTATTCAATAAATAAATCTCTTCTAGAGTAAAAAGATGAATGCTTTTGAGTTTAAAACTCAAAAAACAGCTAGGGGTCAATTTGTTTGGAAGTCACTAATTAAAGTGATGATATAAATTTAAAAAATTTGTAGCCGAAACTGCAGTTTAATCGATAACGAGTAGGATAACTCGATAAAGTACATTTAATTTTAAATGCATCGTTTTGAAAGTATTATGTTACGAGAGTTAGATGAAATGATAAGATTTTTAATACTTTGTTAGGTTTTGTTGCTGACTAACTTACAGAATTGAATAATCCGTTTTTACAGGACTTTTTTTTGGATTATTTGTATTTTTTCAATAATTGCTTTGGGAAATTTTTAGAGAATAACGTTTTGCCTGAATCCGTAATCATAATGAAGCTGTAATCAGGGTATTGATTGAGTAATTTTATGGCTTCTTTTTTACCTAGAACCATTGCTGAGGTACTAAAACCATTAGCAATTTCGGCATTAGGACCAAAAACAGTAACACTGCAAAGTCCTGTTGAGGGATAGCCAGTTGCTGGATTAATGATATGAGAATAACGTTTACCATTAAAAATCACAAACTTTTCGTAAGAGCCGGAAGTAGTAACGGCGCCTTGTTTTAGAGGTATAGTTGCTAAAATACTATCTGGATGAAAGGGATTGGTAATACCAATTATCCAAGGTTTTCCATTAGTTTGAGTCCCCCAAACACTCATATCGCCAGTAGCATTAATAATTCCGGATTGAATTCCTTTGGCGAGCATCATTTCTTTACAACGGTTGGTTGCATAGCCTTCGCCCAGAGCGCCAAAACCTATTTTCATTCCTTTTAGTTTTAAAAAAATAGTCGAATTGACATTGTCCAGAATGATGTTTTTGTAGCCTACTTTCTCAACTGATTTTTTGATTGCTTCCGGAGAAGGCATTTCGGTCATGGAACCATCAAATTTCCAGATTTTGTCCATGGCAGCAAAACTGATATCGAAAGCACCATTAGTAATTTCAGAAAAATGCAAAGCTCTTTTAGTCAATTCAAAAACTTCTTTATCCACTTTTACAGCTTGAATTCCTGCATTTTGATTGACTTGGGAAATTTGGGATGTGGGTTTCCAGTCGGAGATTAAGTTTTCAATTCGGCTGATTTCGCCAATGATAGTGTCAATATTTTTTTCGGCAGAAAGCGAATCTTTGTCAACAATACTTATATCAAAACGTCCACCCATAAGCATCGTTGTTCTTTTGCGTAGCACTTGTGACTGACAAGTAAAAGTCAAGAATACCAAGCAAATGAATGCGATAAAATGGAAACGTTTAATAGTCATTTAAAAGAGTAAAATGAGATTAATAGCAATCTGTCATGATTTGATTTTTGGCTTTATACACTGAAAGAGGCGTGTTGTTTTTAGAAATACAAATTTGGTCTAAAGTTTTTTCGACATCAAATTGCATTTTCAATGCGCCACAAATCATCACAACACCATTATTTGCTAATAAATCGGCAAAGAAATCAGCATCTATTTGAATCAAATCCATCACATAATGTTTGTCTGCTTCGCGGGAATAAGCCAAATGGAAATTATTCAATTGCTGTTTTTGTATCATTTCAGAAGCAAAATTCTGATACTGTTTTGTGATTTCGGTTTTTTGGCGAAAGCCGGAATACAAATGTATTGCTGTTTTTTTGTTGTTTTGTTCAATCATTCCAAGGAATGGTGCAATTCCTGTTCCGTTAGATATAAGTGCAACCGTAGTCGCTTTTTTAGGAAAATGAAAAGCCTTATTATCGATGATTTGGGTTTTAATAGTATCACCAACATTTAAATGGTATAAAAATCCAGAGCCCAAACCATTTGGATGCAATTTTACAGCCAATTGAATGTTTCCATTATGGGTTCCAATGGAATACAAACGTTCACGATTGTCATTAGCTGGATATATAGCTAAAAGATCTCCTGATGTGAATTTGCTTCGCATACCCGCTCTTAAAGTCAGCAAAAAAGTTTGTTCGTTTTCTGATACAGTAGTTTTGTCTAAAACCATTAATTTTTCTAATCCTTTTGGAATATGATTGTAAACCGATGGAGTAGTGCTTAGTGAAAGTGTTGTTTTAGCACTCCATAATTTTACCCAATTCACAAATTCTTCCGCCGATTTATCATTTACGGTTTGTAATTCTAAAAAGCGATTGGCCCAGGATTGTTTTTCTAAAATGCCATCCACTTTTTTTGCATAACCACAAAAATCAGGGTAGGATTTAGAACCAAAACCAATTACGGAATAATTGATGGTTTTATACTGCTTCGTTTTTTCTAAAAGTGATTCAAATTTTGTAGCGTTTGAAGGGGCGTCTCCTAAACCATAAGTTGAAGTGAAAATCAATAAATGTTCTGCTTTTGGATAGGAACTATAATTATTCATTTGTCCAATAAAAGTTTTTTCGCCTTGCGCTATTAATTCTTTCAAAATAACATTAGCAAAGCGCAATGAACTTCCATTTTCTGAACCAACTAATAAGATGTATTTACTTTCTTCAGCTTTGAATTTGTTTGTAATGCGGCTGGCTCTTCTTTTAAAAGTCATTGCAAATCCTGAATAGATAAAAAACAGAATATTTAAAGAGGCTAATCCCAGTAGAAAAGCCCAAAACGCATTGGCTCGTCCCGTGTGTATGTCCAAACTTAATTCGGACAGCAATTTTGAAGTGGGATATAATTCTTCCGAAACAATTGCATTCGAATATTGTTCTACTTCAATTTTTCGGTCTTTTAATTCAAAGGTATAATAGTCTTCGGCATCTTCTGAAAAAGGGAATTCTATTTTTGAGATTTCAGCCAAAGAAGTTTGTTTGAAATCGAATTTTTTTTGTTGGGGTTTTGTGTTTTCAGTTTCGGTTTTTTCTTCTTTTTCAAAAAGGTGAAAACGTTCCATGGATAAGTAAGTTCCGGAAAGCGCAATAAGCAGTATTGGAATCAAAGCCAATCTTCCCAATAAAACGTGATAGTATTGGGCAAAATATTCTTTGATGATTTTTGAGAAAAAGTTGCGAATTCCTTTTTGTCTTTTTAGGACTAATACAAATCCCGAAATAGCAATTAGAAGTAACAGAAAGGCATTAATTCCGATAAAAAGACGGCCTGTTTCGTGCAGAAACAAAGAACGATGCAAGCCCGTAATCCATTTTATAAAATCACTTTTCTTTTTGGCTGTACCAATGACTTTGCCTGTTACAGGATCGATATAAGCGTTGATGTCATTTCCGTCTTTATCAATAGCCTGTAAAGTAACAAATTGATTGTGGTCGATACTTAATTCCGTTATTTCAGGATAAATTTTTCGAAGTGTAGGCAGACTTTTAGCCAAAGTAATCGCTTCGAAGTTTTCCACCCGATGCGACGGGATTTTCTCCTGAATGGCATCAACGGCAAGGATGGTTCCTGTAACCGATGCTAAAAATAAGAATACAGCAGAAAATACCGCCAAAGCGAGGTGTGAGTACCGCCAAAAAGAAAGAGTCATTCGCTGCTGTTATATTTTGTTTAAACGTACGTAACGAATGTATCCTTTTCCTTCTGTTTTTGCTTTGATTCCCTCAGAAGTTAAAGGGATTTCTGCATCAATTGTATGGTATTTTTGGTCTTCTACTGCCGACTCAAAGCGTAATTTATACCCACTATTTATTTTAGCATCGTCAATTTCAATAGTAGTAATACTTCTATCGCCACCTGTAACTGATGCTCCTGTTATTGCACTAATGTTAGATGGTTTTTTTGAATAGAATTTATGCCATTCTTTTAAGGTTTTATACCATTTTTTATCGTCACCCATTACATAAAGTGTTTTTTCGTAGGCTCCTTTTGCATTTACTAAAGAAACAACGATGTAAGCACCTTCGCCAACGTAGTTAGACATTTGCAGCATGCATTTGTATTTGCTGCTTTGCGCTGAAGTTTGAAAAGAGATAAGGCAGATAAATGTGCTTAGTAAAGCAGTTTTAATTATTGAGTTCATTTTGTTATTTTAAAATTTCAACAGCAATGTTGTTTTTCGTTAAGGTTTCGTTTTCTTTAGCCAGATCGTAAGCTGTTTCATCAAAGTCGGTTTTGATCTCTTTTTTGGCACCAATGGATAATAAATATTTTAAAATAGTGTCATTTTTTGCAATCATGGCAGCTTTGTGTAAAGCGGTTAATCCGTCTTTGTTTTTAGCATTGACATCAATATTTAAATCAGCCAATTTTTTTAGCAAATTTATATCATTTTTTAGTACCGCAAAATGATATAAGGTGCTTCCGTCTTTTTGTGATTGTGCTAAGTTAAATCCGTTATCCTGTAATAATTTTATTTTGGCAGCAAATGGGTTTTCAGAAATTGCATTTGATGATTCAGGATTGCGTCCCATCATTTGTGGGCGATAGGATTGAATTAAGTAATAACCCAAGTTGTTCCCGTCTTTGTCTGTTACATTGATATTCGCTTTTTGTTGTAATAAAAGTTCCACTGCTTTAGGGCTTCCGTTTTGAATAGCTAAAGATAAAGCTGATTCTCCTTTTGCATTTTTTGCATTGACATCTTTTACTTTTGAAAGCAATAATCCTAAGGCTTCGGTGTCTCTTCCTGATGCCGCATTCATTAAAGCGGTATTCCCTTCATTATCAGTTTTATTAATGTCAACTCCTTTGTTCAAAAAGTAATTGATAATTTCTGTTTGATTGGATTTACGCACTAAATAATGTAGAACCGTTTCTCCATCAACTGAAACTACAGTTGGTTTTAGTTTTAAATCATCAACTAAATATTTATAAACTTCAATTGAATTCGCTTCACGGCGTGAACCTTGAGCGGCTATGATAAGAGCATTGTCGGTATATTTTACTCCTTTTTGTACTAATGTTTTTAATAGCTCGATATTACCGGTTCTTGCAGCATAGTTAAAAGCAGTATTACCATAGTTATCAGTATCTTTTAATGATAATCCTTTAGTGATAAAATAATTGCTTAGACTTAAATCTTTGTCATAAGGAATAGCCATTAGTAAAAGAGTAGCTCCTTCTTTGTCTTTTTTCTTTGGATCTATTCCTGCTTTAAAAAAGGCATCGTACACAGCTGTATTTTTTTGTCCACTGTTTATCGCAGAAATAATAGGTGTTGCACCGTGGCTGTCTTCAAGGTTAACATCAGAACCTTTAGCAATTAGATAATGTATGATTTCGAGATTTCCTTTTCCTGCTGCCCAGTGTAAATAAATACGATTGTCATGCGTTGGTTTATTAATTCCATTTCCAGGTTGTTCAATTAAAAATTTAATTGTTTCGGCTGGAACATCATTGTTTATGGCTAAAACTACTGCATCAAAAGCATTGCTTGTGCTTTCAGAAGGATTATTTCCTTTTGCTATTTCAGCTTTAATTGAATTAACATCAGGAGAAGATTTCCAAAATGATTGATCTAAAAGTGAATTTTTATGTTGTGCATTAGTCAAAGATACTGCTACTAAAGCAAGCGAAACAAATAGATTTTTCTTCATTATGTTTTTATGTTTTTTGATTAGATATAGATTTTTATTTATGGTTTAATCAGATTGACTATTTAGAATAAATAAAAATAACGCAAAAGTAAAAATTAAAAGAATATATACGACATGGAAACTACTTTTTTTGGAAATATTTATCATTTCAGAATACTTTTTAGAAAAAAATCTCTAACTGAATGGTATCATTCAATTAGAGATTTAAAAACAACAAACCAATTTTGGATTGTTTTATTCCACTAGAATTTTCTTGGTAAATTCTCCTTTGGTCGTTTCAACTTTTATTATATAAACTCCAACTTTTGTTTTTTTGAAGTGTACTTGGATATTCGATTGGTCTCTGTTGTCTTGGATTTTCCAGTTTTGAATTTCAACACCCGAGTCATTGTAAAGTCTTACTTTAGTAACACTACAATCTTCAATTTGATTGTTGATGTTGATGATATCTGTTTTCTGTATATAGGTAATGTTTATGTTGTAGACAACTTCAGGTTCCACCTCTGGTTCAGTATCAACTGGAGGAACATCGGCAGGATTAAGGAAACGTAATGAAAATCTTGATGTGTTTGTTCCAGCTGCTAAATTAACGTCATAGGTGTTTACTCTAATATTGTTATATGTATTAGTTTCATTATCGTAAATATAAATAGGCTGATTTGTGTCAAAATTTTCCAAATCATCAATTTTAAATTTAACAATACCTTCAGAATCAGTCTTAACACCTATTGGGTATGATGCATTTTTATCGAATGCGCCAACCCCTTGAATTACAAAATTTTGATTGTTTATCAAGAAAAACATATCATTAGGAAGGTTATCAAACAAATAGGCATCGTAGCCATAGTCCATTTCGTTAGTGGCTTTATTCTCCATGAAGCCTAATAAAAGTTGTCTGTGGTAATCGTTGCGGGAGTTGAAACCTAAACGTATTTTTTTATAATTATTAGCTTGAACAGCATCATTACTATTATTTTGCCATGCAAGTTTTGTTTGTGGTGTTATTTTGTACATAGTATTAGAGTTAACCGCATCATCTTCTTTGTGGAAACTCCTTTGATTGTTATTGTATACTATTGTTCCACCAGCACCAGGTTTACCAACTACAAAAAATGCCTGCCCAATAGGAATAAAACGATTAGGAATTCCTTTTGATGGAGTTCCTAATTTACTGATAAAATCGACATTTGCCGAAGAAGGAGCAACACCTCCAGTTAAATTTCTAGTTGCATATCCTCCTTGATAATCTTTTAAGATATGTGTGTTATTTGTACTGTAATGTTCCCAAAAATAAATTGTTCCATTTATTGAATTAATATTATCATTTATAAATGCTTCACTATCTAAAGCACTAGGATAAGGGTTTCCAGCTAGTAATAATTGATTTTCACTAACTGAATTAGAAGTAATTAAACCATTATTAGGTTTTCCAACAAATGTATAGTTTTGGCTAGCAGCTGGTGCTCCACTTCCTTTCATTGTATATCCTTGCCCCACTCTAATTGCCGTGTTTTCATTAAATTGTGACCAATTTGCATAAGCATTGGAATAGTTGTCAAATTTGTAGAGCCAATAGCGTGCGATGCTTATAGGTACAGTAGGGGAACCGTTATAACCTCCGATCCAGTTTATAGTTTGCGGAGTTGTAGTTGTACCATCTTTCATTACTCCTTTTACGGTATAACTTACATTGTTGGTTGTTGTATTTATAGTTCCTACAGGAGAACTCCAATAGTTGTAATTGTATAGATTTGATTGACCTTGTTGGTCTCTTTCTATAGAGCCTGAGCTGTTTACATCTAAATCACTATCTAGAGTTTGAATTAATTGTGATTTTCCAACCAAATCAATTTTTCCATCCAATTTTAAATAACTTGAAATTTCAATTTTAGAATTATTATTAGCGCTAATGGTATTACTGTTAACTAATAATCCCAAAACAATTTTATTACCAGCCGAGGTTATGTTGTGTGATGTCTCTACAATATTCCACTCGATTGTAGTTGAATTGTCAATACCTAAACTATATGGGGGATCCCAGACAGTATAATTAGTCCAGGTTTCATCTGTTTCCCAGGCGCCATCAGCTCCTGAAGTATAAGGGATTGGAGCTGTATCAGGTTCAGGAAGATAAATTCCTTTTAATTTTCCATTATTGGCATTACCAGATTTGTCTACAAGATATCCATTACTTACATCATCAGCATTGTTCATTTGAAAATATCCGGATAAGTTAGCCCAATTTAATCCACTTATATTTTTAGGAATAACAGCTCCTTTAACATTATTATTTCCGTCATTTTCGATTTCTTGATTCATCATTCTTCGAATTTGATCGTTTGTTAATGCAATATTCCAAATGCGAAGTTCGTCAATCCAACCATTAAAATAGTTGTATGGAACATCGGTGTTTTGACTCATAGCTCCAATAATGAAGTCAACACTGTTTGAAATTGGATTCGTTCCTGTTGTTGTTTTTTCTAAAATACCGTCAACATATAAATTATAATTAGAACCATCAAAAGTGACAGCAACATGATACCATCTGTCTGTATCAATAGCGTGAGTAGCAGTTGTATAATTGTTATTTGAAGTGAAGGTAATATAATTGTTAACTACTTTTAAATTGTAACCATTTGTTGCAGAAGGACTAAGTTGTTTTGATAAAATTGTTTGTGTATTGTTGTTTGTGGCATTAGATTTTATCCAGGCTTCGATACTGAAATTTCCGCTGTTTAGGCTGAATTTGTTTTTAAAATTAATGTTATCGTCAACACCATCAAAATTGACAACATTACAAAGTTCCAGTGTAACAATAAGCTCGTCGGTAGTTCCACAGCTTGTTGTCCATCTTAAAGTATAAGTACCAATATTAGGACTGTAAAAAGTTGAAGTAGGACTAGAACTATCTGAGAAAATTTCGCCACCACCAGATGGACCACTTACTATGGACCATGTTCCAGAGGCACCTGATGAAGCATTTAGCGTTACCATTTCGCCACCGCAATAGGTTACCTGATCAGGGCCCGCTAAACTCGCTAGGCAAGAACTGTTATCGATAGCCACTTTTATAGAGCCATCAATAGGTTGCTGACACACGGTGTTGTCATAGCCTTGGAAGAAATAATTAGAAAAAGATGTGTTTGAAATAGCACCAGTACCTGTTATAACTCCCGTTTCTAAATTGACCTCAGGATTACAACCCGCACTTAATAGAATAGCACAATCTGTTGTAACATTCAGATCAAAACTTAAATCGGCATATACATATTCAGGATGATTGGCTGTAATTGGTAAGGTTCCTAAATCCCATAGTATGCTGTTTGTTCCTGCATCATAATAGGGAACATTGCTGGTTGAAAAACCATTATAGGTGTGGTATGTAATTGTACTTCCGGTATTAAATAAAGCTGTTGCTGGTATTGGTATAGAGACTAAAGTATTATTTGTTGCTTCAGTTCCTTCATTCGTAATATTTAAAGAAAAGGTTATAGCTTGACCAGGTAGTGCATTTAATACAGGAGGATTTGTTACGTTATTGATAGAATTAACGCTTATTAATCCTTGTGGATCTGGAACGTAGGAGTCTACCGACATGGCAAAACCGAAAATAGTATATACTTCATAGGTAGATCCAAATCTAAATGTAGTCGAAGTTTGATTGTTACCAATTACTGTGTTTCCCGTATTTGGAATAGTGAACATACTAAAATCTACTCCTGTATTATTTTGCAAAATTGGATCACTTGCTCCGGCAGTAGGAACAGGGTAGATAGAGGAGTTAAAAAAGTTGTTTGTTGTGTTGCCAGAGTGGTTTAAAGTTAAGTAGTTGGTTGTATTGTAAGTGTTAGGATCGGCGTTAAGTTTTTGAACGGCTAAATAATCGCTACCTGAATTGGTAGCAACGTCACCTTCGGCAGCCATTACTCCTAATTTCATATTTACCTGACCAGAAGCAACAGTCGTAAAACCTGAAATAGGAATGTTTCCATACTCACCACCTCCGGATAGTTGTCCGTTTACATATGCATAACCATCAAAAAGTGTAACGGCGCGACTTTTCATTAACGGATTTTCGTAGATAACAACCATTACCCATCCACCGGAATAACCTGGATTAGAGTTTGTTCCCTCAATTAAGGCGATATCGGCAACTGTGTATGCTCCAGCTCCATGCGCTTTAACGTAATCTGTGACTTCTTGATAACCTATAAAAATTCCACTATGAGCTGAACCTGGAAAAAGTACATTATTGTTTGCTGTCACAGTTGTATAGGATGTTGCACCCGGTCCTTTTAAAGAAATTGATTTTTTGTCATAATTTTTGTTAACAGTTGTGTATGTTGGTACTGTACCTGTTACATTAACACTTGCGTAATTTGAAGATGAAAGCGTAAAATCCGTGCTATTTGCTGCAGAAGGATTTCTTGTAAGTGATTTGATGGTTAGAGTGACTGTTCCATCAGTAATAGTGTAGGGAGTATTTAATGTTGCGGTATTTGTTGTTCCAGTAGTTATTGTAACGGGAACATTAGTTGCTGTTCCATTATTTATTGAAAGAGTTACTGTTGAACTGTTCGTGTAGCTAAATGCATATGTGTTTCCATTTCCTGTAAATGTATATACCGGATAACGTGCATTACTTCCTCCGCTTCTCGAAATCGATAAAGTATAATTTGTATTAGTAATTGTTTGATTATGAGAAGTTGTTGAATTTGTGTTTACTGATTGCGTACCGTTTTGAACTTGTTTTGAAACGGTAAAAGTGTCTGCATCCTGCGATTTACCAGTCCAATATAAGCCAGCGTATATTATTGTTGAACAATCTGGATTGGCACTATTTTCACCTCCATTAGTTAATTCCAGACTTGCCTTGGACGAATTCCAAGTATTAGTATCACCGTCTATATCTACATATTTCATGGCGTTATTTTCGTTGTTTGTGCCATTACCATAGTTGTTTAACGTGAGGTTAGTGTTTCCTAACATGGTAAAATCTCCTTTAATATTATAGATGGTTTTTCCTGGGGAATAAGTTGAAGTCCTTTGGGAAAAATTTACCTGAGGAGAAGTAACTGTTTGAGCATCTGTATAAGTACTAAATAAAAATGCACTTATTGTAAGAGCTAATTGCAGAAATATATTTGAGGTTTTCTTAGAGTAATTTTTTTTCATAGTCGTACGGCAGATTTGGGGTTGCTATATTCTATATGATAATCTAAAAGAATTATCGGCATAAAAATATATAATTCTGTTTGAATAATCGACTAAGTGTTTATTAATATCGATAAAATACAGTTTTTGTTTCATTTTTGTAGGTTTATTAATTCAAATTTATGAATAATGAATTGGAGTTTTAAGTAAATAATTTTGGATAATTCAAATAAGATTTTAAAATTGGTGTTGTTTAATGATTTATTTCTACACAAAAAAAAAGATTATGTATAAGTGTTTAGAAAATAATGAGTTATGAATTTTTGTGTTACTGTCGATAAACTTTATTTTGAAATGTAAAACTTAGCCTAAAAAATATCTATACATTATATATAGGATTTGAATAAATTGATTTAGAAGTTAACAAATTTTAATTCTAGTTTATAGTAATTAAAAACTGACAGTAAAAGATAAGTTTAATTTTGATATAATGGCAAACAATTAAGAATATTTAATTATATAGTATAAAATAATTTCCATTAAATTTTAATTTATAAATTTGAGAACTTCAATATTACTTTCAAAACCAATCTAAATATTCCGGATTAATGAAAAAAACAATCATTTTTTGGATGCTGTTATTGTTTATCAGCCAATTAAGTCATGCACAATATTCCAATTTAAAATTTGAAAATTTTGATACAAACAAAGGGCTTTCCAGTAGTACCAGTGTGGAGATTTTTCAGGATAGTGATGGTTTTTTATGGTTTGGTACAATTGATGGATTAAATAAATACGATGGTTACGAATTTGAAATTTACCGTCCAATTATTAATGATATTCATTCTGTAAGTAATAACAGGATTAATGCCATCACTCAGGATGGCAAGGGATATTTATGGGTAGGAACCAGTAATGGGTTAAATGTTTTTGATAAAAAATCACAGAAGTTTTACAGAATCCATCTTTATAAGAAAAAAACAGAGGGATTAAATCTAAGAGAAGAAATAAATAGTCTCTTATTTGATAAAAAGAAAAATTTGCTTTGGGTTGGAACTAAGAATGGTTTGTTGCAACTGGATTTGGCTTCTGTCGATGCTCCTGATTTCAGTACTCTGCAATATACTCGTTATATAAGTAATCCTAAAGACATAAAATCAATAGATAATAATAATGTAACTAATCTTATTCAGGATAAAAAAGGAGTTATCTGGATAGGAACAGGAGGAAATAATTTACATCGATATAATCCTAAAACTAATAATTTCAATAGAATTAAAATTGCTTTTGAAGCAAATCAATATTTGAATCATTTGCCGAAACAGATTCTGTTGGATAAGGAGGGATATTTTTGGATAGGAAACGACTTGTCACATCTTTTTATATTTAATCCCAATAAAAAAACGATCAAAAAGATTGCTCCTGTTAATCAAAGTATTCCTGTTTTTCATTTGTATCAGGATAAAAAAGGAACGGTATGGGCAGCGACTGATGGTAGCGGACTTTATTTATTGGATAAAAATAAAGGTTTGCTTCAGCATCTTATGCAAAATCAGGATGATCCTTTTTCCTTACCCAATAACCAGCCTTCAAAGGTATTAGAAGATAAGAATGGTATTTATTGGATTGCCAGTTATAATAAAGGAATCAATAAACTGGCTTTGTCAAAGTCTTCTTTTGGACATTATTTTTATAAACCTAATAGTGATAAAAGTATAAGTACAAAAATTGCCCAATCGGTTATTGAAGATAATAAACAGCGAATATGGATTGGTACTGACGGAGGAGGATTAGATTTGTATAATTCAAGAGATGGTTCGTTCAGACATTTTAAGGCAATTCCCGGGAATCCTAATTCTTTAAGTTCCAATAAAATTCTATATCTGTTAGAAGGCGACAACAATGATTTATGGGTGTGTACCTGGGATGGGGGTCTTAATCGATTTGATACAAATTCCGGTAATGTAAAACGATATGAAAACAATCCAGATAATCCTTTTTCAATAGGACAAAATACAGTTTGGTGTGCTGCCAAAGATAAGCATAAACGATTGTGGTTGGGGACTTCAACAGCAGGACTAAATTTGTTTGACGTAGAAACCAATCGGTTTTATCAGTTTAAAAATAACATCAGTAACCCCAAAAGCTTAATCAGTAATTTTGTTTTTTCTCTTTTTGTAGATTCTAAAAACCGACTATGGGTAGGGACTTCGTTAGGTCTTTGTTATGTTAAATTAGGAGGTTTAAAGAAGAGAATTCCTTCCAATATCAATTTTGAAGAGTTAAAAATTAAAAATATTCAAGGCAACCGTATCAATCAAATTACCGAGGATTATAAAGGAAATATTTGGGTGGCTACTGATATGGGATTGTATCAATTAGATGCTGACCTAAAATTAAAACAAGCCTATTCATCAAAAAACGGTCTTCCAAATAATTTGGTAGTTGGAATTCAGGAAGATAATAATAAGAATATCTGGGTAAGTACCAAAAGTGGTTTGTCTTTATTGAACCCTAAAACCAAGAATATTAAAAATTTCAATGCTCATGATGGATTACAGGGGTTAGAGTTTCAAAGTAAATCGATTGCTAAGACTTTTGATGGTCGAATCATTGTGGGAGGAATTAATGGATTTAATATATTTTATCCAAATGATATTGCCTTGAATACAGACAAGGTACAACCAATGATTACGGATATAAAATTATTCAATAAAAGAGTAAATGCAGGAGATTTAGTAAATGGCAGAGTATTGTATGACGAAGAAATTTCAAATGTTAAAGAAATTGAACTCAAGTACAACGAGGGATATATCTCATTTGGATTTGTGGCGTTAAATTATCAAAATCCAGAGCGTGTTAAATATGCTTATAAAATGAGCGGTCTGGATGATGATTACATAAATGTAGATAACAATCGGGTAGCTAATTATGCTAATTTGGCTCCGGGACTTTATACTTTTGAAGTGATGGCATCTGTTGATGGGCAGTGGAAAAATGCCGGAAAAATCAGTATTTTGGTTCGGGTACTTCCTCCATTCTGGAAGACTTGGTGGGCATATCTTTTATATTTTGCACTTTTTGTTGCATTGTTGTGGTACGGATTGGAATATTATACCAATAAGATCAATGAAGAGAAAGAACATGAATTGGATCAAATGAAACTACGCTTTTTTATCAATGTTTCTCATGAATTCAGAACGCCGCTTACTTTAATTTTAAATCCGGTAGAAAAGATATTAACCCATTTTAATGAAGCCGAAGAAGTTCAAAAGTCAGCCTTGATTATTCAAAAAAGTAGTAAGCGCTTACTCTATTTAGTAGATCAGCTATTAGATTTAAGGAAGATGGATTTAGGGAAGTCTCGTTTGGAACTATCCAATATGGATATTGTTGCTTTTGCCAGAGATACTTTTTCTCTTTTTGAAGATTTAGCTAAAAAGAAAGAGATACGGTTTGTTTTTAAATCCGCCTTTAAAGAATATTACGGACAATTTGATCCCGACAAAATAGAGAAGATGTTGGCTAATTTATTATCCAATGCGATAAAGTTTACCGATAATGGAGGGGTAATTACCCTTTCTTTATCTGAAGTGCAGTTGTCTGAAAAAAAATACAAAAAACTATTTTTTAGTCCGACTGTTCAGGTGAAAGGGATTCAAATTCAGATATCTGATACAGGTATTGGTTTCAAGAAAAAACAATTGAAGGAAGTGTTTCAACGTTTTTTTCATGCCGATGCCTCCAAAACAGGAACAGGAATTGGGTTGAATTATACTAAGAGTCTGGTAGAATTGCACAAAGGACAAATAACAGTAGAAAGCCAGTATAAAAAAGGAACTACTTTTTCGATTATTCTTCCTGTTGATTTGAAAGCAGTGGTGAAACAAAAAACATCAAATGCCTGGACTTCTCAAGGTGTGGAAATGAATGCCCTTCAATCAGCAGAGTATGAAATTGCAATTTCTGATGAAAAGCTGAAACCAGACACGGTAACTTCCGAAAGTGATAAAGAAGTTAAACCATTATTACTAATTGTAGAAGATAATAAAGTGCTTCGTAATCATCTTAAAAGCGAATTGAAGGAGTATTATCAGGTCAAAGAAGCGACGAATGGAGTAGAAGGATTGGAAAAAATCAGGAAGTATCAGCCAAATATGGTTATTAGTGATGTGATGATGCCAAAGATGGACGGTTTTGAACTCTGTCAACAGCTTAAAAATGATTTTGAAATCAGTCATATTCCTATTTTGTTGTTAACGGCCAGGAATCTGGATGAAGACATGATTAGGGGTTATCAAACCGGAGCCGATGCTTATCTGTCAAAACCATTTAATATGGCGGTACTTAAAACCCGAATAGACAATTTACTGGAAGCCAGAAAAAGATCAAGGGAACGTTTTGCTGCTATTGGGGGTATTGTGGCTTCTTCTGAAATCACCATCAATTCTTTAGATGAACGATTTTTAGATAAAGCGACAAAAGTAGTGGTAGACAATGTCAGTAATATCGATTTTACCTTGGATGATTTGATTGGAAATTTAGGGATGGGTCGTTCGCAGTTTTACAGAAAGATTAATTCTTTGACAGGACAAAATCCAAGTAATTTTATCCGAACTATTCGCTTAAAATATGCTTCCGAAATGTTGTTGACAAATCAATTTTCAATTAAAGAAGTGGCGTTGAATTGCGGATTTAATTCCACAGCTTATTTTACAAAAACCTTTAAAGAAGTTTTTAAAGTAACCCCTACACAGTATATTCAGGATCAAAAAGACCTAGAGGAGACTACTGAAGAATAGATTTTTTTAACATAATAGTTTACTAAAAAAGGCTCTGTTTCTAAATTGAAACGGAGCCTTTTTTTATGGTTTTTTTTGGAGGATTTGGGTTGGTAGTTTTTAATTTTTAAAGTTTTTTAAAAAATATTTTAGATTTTTTTTAGATTTAAATACTGTCTCAAAGCCTTGTTAAATAAAGGAAAATTAGAAAATGGTCGATAAGTTATACTCTTTGAATCATGGGTTATACCCTGATTTTTTTTTAATCTATAATATTGTAATGCTATTATCATCATTATGATAAAATTAATAATTAAAAATTATGAGTATTAAAATTATGAACCTTCAAAAAATAATTAAATGTAAAAAAAACTAAATTTCATTACCTATTTCGATTCACTAATTTTAAACGTGAATTCTAATAAAAAAACTAATAACTAAATCAATTAATAACGAAAAAAACAATTCATTATGAAGATAAATGTTTTGAATAAAACCGAATTATGGAACAGGCTGAAACCATCTTTGGTTTTGTCTTTTCTGGTTTGTGTTTCTTCCCAAACGTATGCAACAAATAGCGGTGCTTTAAATTTTGTTGAAAAATATGCTTTAAACGCATCCCAACAACAAATTATAATTAAAGGAAAAGTGGTTGCTGCTGAGGATAATATGGGAATTCCAGGTGTTAATGTTACTATAAAAGGTGTTGCAGTGGGTGGAGTAAGTACTGATTTTGATGGAGCTTATGCAATCAGAGTGCCTTCTAATAATTCAGTACTTGTTTTTAGTGCATTAGGATATAAAACTCAGGAAATAAAAGTGGGTGATCTAAAAGAAATTAATGTCACTTTAGTCTCTGCTAGTTCAGATTTGAAAGAAGTAGTTGTAGTGGCTTATGGTACTCAAAAGAAGATGACAGCAACGGGTTCTATCGAAACTGTATCAGCTAAGGCTTTTCAAGATAGAGCAGTTACCAACCCGGCTTTGGCTTTACAAGGTCAGACTCCAGGTTTAACTGTGACCCGTAATTCATCAAGACCAGGTCGTGAGGGTATTAATTTGCAAATTCGAGGAGCTAGTTCTATTAATGGTGGCTCACCGTTAATTGTAATCGATGGAAATCCTGCTATTAATAATGAAGCTTTCTACAATATGAACCCGGATGATATCCAATCCATAACAGTTTTAAAAGATGCTTCTGCTGCATTATACGGTTCACGTGCTTCTAATGGGGTAATTATGGTTACAACCAAAAAAGGGAAGTCAGGTAAAATGAGAATTGAAATGGCTACAACTACCAGAATAAATACTTTAGGAATCAGACCTCAGGCACCAACGATGCAGCAATATGCGACAGTTTGGTTAGATGCTGCAGAACAGGATGGTACTCAGGCTAATTATTGGGGATGGCAGTCTAAAGAAAATTTACAATTAATGCAAACGGGTTATGCCGGTATCTACCCAACACTATATTGGGGTGATATATACATTTCCAATTCTCCTAGATATGATCAAATGTTTGGTAGATCGGTTTCTACCTATCATAATGGTAGTATTTCAGGAGGTACTGATAATTCGAATTATCGTGTGTCTTATGGGTATTCAGAGGATGTAGGGGCATTGAAAACAGCCTATGATGGAAAAAAACAATACAACGTTAGATTAAATTATGATTTTAATGTTAATAAGTGGTTGAAGTTAGAAACAAATGTATCGTATTTAAAATATGACCTTTCTTCACCATCTTCTGGTCTGGATGGTTCGGTATCGCAAGATCCGCCATTCTTCCCGTCAAGAAATCCCTATGGGCAATGGTATGCCAACTTTAACATTGCTGGTAATAGAAATGCAGTAGCAGCAACGGTTGACGGTGGTAGAGACAAAACGACCAGAGATCAGATTATGATGAATATGGCAGCTACTTTTACGTTGTCAAAAGGTTTAACTTTCCAAACTAAAGTAGCTTATAATAAAGATTTTTTTAATAATCTTAATTATATTATTACAGTTCCTCAGTATAGTTGGTATGGTGAGTTGGCGCCTGAATCGGTTAATTCCGTTTCTTCAATCAGACAGGAGAACAAACAAATTACCTATCAAAATTATGGTGGTTTCTTAAATTATGAAAAAGAAGTAGGAGATCATAATTTTTCAGCACTTTTAGGTATGACAGCTGAAAAAACTGAAGATACTAGATTGTATGGATACAGATTAGGCTTTGTTGATAACGGTGTTTATGATATCAATATGGGGTCTATTGAAAACAAAGTGGAAGCTACAGGAGGTAGAGGACATAAAGGATTGTATTCTTATTTAGCCAGATTTAACTATGGTTATAAAAATAAATATTTGTTAGAAGTGAGTGGAAGACGTGATGGTTCTTCACAATTTGGTCCGGGAAATAAATGGAATAATTTCGGAGGTGTACAAGCGGGTTGGGTTGTTACAGAAGAAAGCTTTCTGAAAGATTTTAAACCATTAAGCTATTTAAAATTAAGATATTCTTATGCTGAAATGGGTTCACAATCCGGTATTTCAAATTATAGTTATGTTTCTAATATAACTAATACCAGTTCGGTTTTCGGTACTACTCCGGCTTTACAAACAGCCAGTTATGTAAATGGTATTACTTCAAATGATATTTCTTGGGAAAGAGTTGTAATGAAAACTTATGGGGTTGATTTCAGCTTCTTTAATAAAAAATTATTTGGATCGTTTGATGGTTACACCAAAAAGAATGTTGGAATGTTGACTAATATTATTTTCCCAGATGTACTAGGTGGTACTGCTCCAAAAACCAATGCAGGTGAATTAGCAACCAAAGGTTGGGAAGCTTCGTTGGGTTATAGAGGTGAACTGGGTAAATTAAAATATACCGTTTCGGCTAATATGGGAGATAGTAGAAATATTTTGCTTAAGAAAGAAAATGCTACTGCTATTTCAAATGGTATAAATACGAATGGTGTTGTAGGATATCCTTTAAATGCGGTTTTCTTATACCAAACAACCAATTTGTTTCCAAATCAGGCTGCTGTAGATACCTATTATGCAAATACTAATGGTAACGGTTCATTGCCTTCAGGAGTTAATGTATTACGTCCAGGAGACACACAAAGAGTCGATTTAAATAGTGATGGTATTATTGATGTGAAGGATGTGAAATTTATGGGGGATACTGCTGCCCACTATGTTTACGGTATTAACCTAAGTGCAAATTACGGTAAGTTTGATGTTTCTACTTTCTTTCAGGGGCTTTTAGAACAAAACATTCTTAGAACAGGTTTCTTATCTTATCCTTTCAATACTTTATATGGTAGTCAAACTACGGCTTACATAGGTAAAACCTGGACTGAGACAAATACAGATGCAGTTTACCCAAGAATGACAGCCAATACGACCAGAGCAGCTTGGAACTGGAAAGACAATGATTTTATGTTACAAAACAACCGTTATGTTAGATTAAAATCTTTAATCGTGGGTTATACCATGAATGATTTTAAAATCGGAAACTTTCAGTTAGATAAATTCAGAGTGTATTTCTCTGGAAATGATTTATTTGAGTTTTCAAAAGTAAAAGATGGATATGATCCTGAATTTGGAGATAGTTCTAATGTTATCTATCCATTTACAAGAACCTATTCTCTGGGATTAAATATATCCTTTTAATTATTAAAAAGTATAATATGAAAAATATAGTAACAACCTTAGTTCTGTCTTCAGTATTGTTATTTTCCAGTTGTCAGAGTGATTATTTAGATTTAGATCCTCTGGATGTACAAACAGAAGCAGCTTATTTTAAAACTCCGGCAGATTTTAAAGCGGCATCTAATGATTTTTATAATAAAATGGTTAGTTGGAAAGCTATTAACGGTAGTAGTATTTATAATTTTATGGATTTCGGTACTGATCTAACTTCGTTAGCTCAGGAAGAAGGTAGAGGAAATACAGTTGCAACCAATTCAGATATATACTGGACAAATCCTTACAAATACATCCGTGCAAATAACATTTTGTTAAAGGCAGCTGAGAATTATTCTGGTGATAAATCAGCTATTGCACAATATGTTGCTGCAGCAAAATTCTTTAGAGCCTGGCATCATTTCTTTTTATTAAAAAGATTCGGTGGTGTGCCAATTGTAACAACAGTAGTTGATATAAACGATGAGAGCTTATATGGAAAACGCAGTAGTCGATATGAAGTAATGAAGCAAATCCTAAAAGATTTATCAGAAGCAATTCCTGATTTACCATTGGAGCAAAATATTGCAGCAGCCGATAAAGGACATTTGAACAAATGGGCAGCTGAAGCTTTTAAAGCCAGAGTGCTTTTATATGAGGCTACATGGGAAAAATATGTAGGCACTACTACTGATGGTGATGGTGTGACTACTGGTGCAGGTACTGTCGAAGTAGCGTCAAATACTACTGCTTACTTACAAGAGGCTATTGCATTAGCAAAAGATGTAATGGGGAATGGAGGTTATGAATTATGGAATTATAATTCAGTATTGAATAATATGAGTATGTGTTATTTGTTCAATTTAGAAGATGCAGGCTCTAATCCGGCTGGTTTGGATAAATCAACTAATAAAGAATTTATTTTATCTAGCAAATACGATTATGGTCTATTACAAGGGGGGATTAATTTAAGCCATACTGTAGCTTCAAGATTAGCTCCTTCCAGAAAATTTATGGATATGTTTCTTTGCACTGACGGTTTGCCTGTTGATAAATCCCCTTTGTTCAAAGGATATGTAAAAGTAGGAGATGAATATCAAAACCGTGATTATAGATTAACCTCTTATTTTGTTGATATTAATACTGATGCTGTGCCGGTTTCAGGAGCTATTAAATTATTTGGACCAGGAGGAGACAGTGGTTCTGGTTATGCTAACAGAAAATTTAGATCCTATAAATATGGAACTTATCGTGCCGCAAATACAGAATCTCCAGATTATCCTCAAATTCGTTTAGCTGAAGTTTATCTTATCTATGCAGAAGCTTTATATGAATTGAATGGAGCTATCACCGATCTGGAATTAAACCAGTCAATTAATTTGATTAGAGGTAGAGCGGGGCTTCCAGCACTGACAAATGCCTTTGTTACAGCAAATAATTTGAATATGTTAGACGAAATCAGAAGAGAAAGAGCAGTAGAATTATTTGGTGAAAATACGCGTTATGACGATTTAAAACGTTGGGGTATTGCAGAACAAGCCTTGAACAATCCAATTTTAGGGTCTGTTATTCAGGGTACTGATTATGAAGGTAATACTGCTGTTTATAAACCAGCATTGTATCCATATGGAGAATTGTCAGTAGCTACGGGTAAAGGTAGTCTGAGAGCTTTGCTTTTAGATCCAGTAGGGAATAGAAATTTTCAGCGTAAGCATTATTTGTTTCCAATACCATTAACTCAAATGCAGTTGAATACGAAACTATTGCAAAATCCACAGTATTAATTAGTAATTTTTTTAAATTATACTACTATGAATCAGATTATAAAAAACAAAATAAAAGCCCTAACAGTATTATTTAGTATAGTACTAATGGCTTCATGTAGTGATCAGGAAAAAGATTTCACGGGAGAATCCCTGGTTACCTATCCTGCTGTTACGGTTTCCTCAGTTTCACCTTCTGAGGGAACTTCAGGAAATATTGTTACTTTAACAGGGACTAATTTTGGTCAATATGTTAAAGCTGCAAAAATTTATTTTAATGGTATTCTTGCGGATGAGATATTAAGTTATACGGATACTTCAGTTACAGTTAGGGTGCCTCAGGATGCAGGAACAGGACCTATAACTGTAAAAGTTTGGACTAACAAAGTAATAACGGAAGATTTTACTTATATGACCGGAGCTACTATTTCAAATCTTTCTCCTAATTCTGCTAATGTTGGAGATTTAGTGACAATTAATGGGCAAGGTTTTGGTACTGATTTATCAAAGGTACAAGTTACTTTTACCGACGGAATAACCAAATATGATGCTAAATTTGGTAAAGTTATTTCTGTTTCAAATACTCAAATAGGGGTGTTAGTTCCTAAAGGAGCGGTTACCGGAAAAGTAAGGGTTTGGTTAGAAAATCAAATTATCACTGGACCTGAACTTAAAGTAATCGCACCACCAAAAGGGAAGTATATTTTTGAATTTGATGATCCAACAGATGTTCAATGGTTACCAGCTCAAAATGGTACTTACAAAATTGAAGATGGTAAAATGAAAGTTACTTTCGATCCAACACAATTAGGTACAACTGCCAGTAAACGTCGCGCAGATTTATATAACATAATTAATGGTATTTTTCCATATCCATCAGGAACAGCTAAAACGAAATGGGTTCAATCTCCAACCTATCCTATTTTGGCAATGAAAATTGCTTTTACCGGAACAGGGGCAGTTAAGCCTGGTACAGGTAATATTATCCTTGATCCATCTGTTTCAGGTGGAATTAATGCGGGTAATAATAAATATAAAACCGACTTTGTCGCTCAAAATGTTATTTACTACGATTTATCAGCTGATTATTTAACAGAAACCGAATTAGCAACAAGACAGTTTAAGATAGCCGATATAGTGGGGACTGAAACAGGTTATGAGGTAGATTGGATACGTACATTTAAAAGCACTGCTGAACTTAAAACATTCCTTGGTTTGTAAAAAAAGTAATTTATAGACCAAGAATAACCTTAATTCTTGGTCTATTATTAGTAAATAAAAAAGTATAAAAATGAAAAAAAATATAAAAGCTAAAATAGCAATCGCAATAATAGGTTCTTTATCTTTTATTGCTTGTAGTTATGATTATGGATTGCCAGAAAGCAAAGTAGATACTGGAACTACTACTACTGAAGATATCACAGTACCATCAAATATGGTCTTTGCTCATCCCGGATTATTGCATTCTCAGACCGATTTTGACCGAATGAAAACAAATGTTCAGAATTTGGTAGATCCATGGATTTCAGGTTATAATAAAATGATTTCCAATAGTCATGCTTCGGCCACTTATACGATGAAAGGACCTGTAGTAACTCTTATCAGAGGAGGAGGTTCGCTAGAGGAACCTTTGCCAGATAATTATAGTACTGCTTTTAATGATGCTCACGCGGCCTATTTAACGGCTATTCGATGGAAAATTACAGGTGATGTTGCTTATGCTAATAAATCAATCCAAATTTTGAATGCTTGGGCAGCTACCTGTACATCTATTAGCGGAGATTCTAATAAAGCATTGGGAGCTGGTATTTACGGTTATCAATTTGCTAATGCGGCTGAGATTATGCGTGATTATTCAGGTTGGAATGCTACCGATTTAGCAAAGTTTAAAAAATGGATGTTGGATGTATTTTATCCAGTTAATTATAATTTTTTACAAACACATTACAATACCTGTAGTTCTCACTATTGGGCGAATTGGGATTTGTGTAATTTAGCTTCTATAATGTCTATTGCTGTTTTAAATGATGATGTTGCTAAATATACTTATGTTATTAATTATTTAATGAAAGGGGTAGGTAATGGTCAGTTGAAAAAAGCAATCAATTATATTCATCCTAAAACAGCCAATGATGATATTGATTTAGGGCAAATTCAGGAAGCAGGAAGAGATCAGGGACATGCTTTAATGGTAATTGGTTTGCTAGGTTCTATTGCTCAAATGGCTAATAATCAAGGGTTAGATGTGTATGGCTATAATGATAATATGATTTTAAAAGCAGCTGAGTATGAAGCTAAATTTAATGCAGCTAGATTATCAGTACCCTTTACAACTTATACTAATTGCGATAATATTACTCACACAACTGCTGCAGATGATGCTGCAAGAGGAAGTTTGAGACCTGTTTGGGAAAGAATTTACAATCATTACACTGTAAAAAAAGGGATTAAAGCTCGTTACATAAAAATGGCTAGAGATATTGTATATCCGGAAGGAGGAAGTGGAGAATATGATGTTAATAGTGGAGGATATGATGATTTAGGATTTGGAACTTTATTATATAGCGTAGAGTAGTTTTTTAATAAATCTATTAAGTATCAAATTTTCAAACCCATTAGAATTTCAAATCTAATGGGTTTTCTTTAACATTATAATTTGATTTTTAATACATGTTGCAACCGCTATGAAAAATAGAATAGTACTAAATATGAATAAAACTTTTTTTACAATCCTTGGGTTGCTTATGATTTTTCAATTATCAGCCCAGGAATTAGTCACTTATGAGGCAACGGGAGGATACAAATACTCGGCACATAATGACGATTTTACCGTACTGGTACGAACTCCAAAAGGAGAATGGAAAGATCTGTTTGAATATAATGTCGAAGTTGATTTAGATACGAAGTCGGTTGCCTCGATGGCTTATTTTGATTTTTCAGGCAAAGTGGAAGTCATGATTAAGAAGAATAATGGTATAGTTAATAAGGTAAATATTCGTCCGTCAATTTTGGGGATTCAGTCGATAGTAAAGGGAAATACGATAACTTTTTCGTTAGATAAACCATCCAAATTATCAATAGAAATTGATGGCGACAGACTGCATAATTTACATCTTTTTGCAAATACTATTGATAAAAACAAACCCAACCCCAAAGACCCAAATGTGATTTATTTTGGTCCGGGAGTTCACCAACCCAATGATCAGCCAGGAGACGTTTATCACATACCTTCCGGAAAAACAGTTTATATTGATGGAGGTGCTATTGTGAAAGCAAAGTTTTTAATATCTGATGCAAACGATGTCACTATTAGAGGAAGAGGTATTATTATGCAGCCCGAAAGAGGGGTGGAAATTCGAAATTCCAAAAATGTAATTATTGATGGACTCACGTTTATTAATCCTTCCCATTACACCGTTTACGGAGGGCAAAGTACCGATGTAACCATTCGAAATATCAAATCGTTTAGCAGTAAAGGCTGGAGCGATGGCATTGATTTGATGTCCTGTTCTAATGTGGAAATTGATGACGTTTTTATGCGAAATTCAGATGATTGTATTGCTATTTATGGACACCGTTGGGATTTTTACGGAGATGCTAGAAATTATTTGATTCACAATTCTATTTTATGGGCAGATATAGCACACCCTACTAATATAGGGCTTCACGGTGATGCTGAGGGTAAGGGAGAAATAATTGAAAATATAACATTCTCAAATATCGATATTCTGGAACATGACGAAGATGACCGAAATTATCAGGGATGTTTAGCCATCAGTGCCAGTGATAATAATTGGGTTAAAAATATACGCTATGAAAACATTCGAATTGATGATATTCAGGAAGGGCAATTATTCAATTTCAGAGTCTATTTTAATGAAAAATACAGTAAGGCTCCTGGCAAAGGAATTCAAAATTTAGTCTTGTCAAACATTAGTTATAATGGGCGTCCGGTTAATACGTCAATTTTAGAAGGTTTTTCAAAAGAGAGAATAATAAAAGGGATTAGCATAGATAATTTTAAAATTAACGGTCAGTTAATTCAAAATGATAAAACTAATTATGTAGTAAAAGATTTTGTTCAGGAGGTAAAGTTTAAATAAGGTAGAAGTACCAATATCCTAAACCATTACTAATTTTTATATGCCAAGGCTGCGTTTTCTTAAGCGTATTCTTGGCTTTGTTATTTAGAATTGCTAGAATTATGGGGTGTTTTTGTTCTGGTGTAAATGTTTTTAATTCAGTGGTTTATGTTGTGTTGGCGAGTTGTAAAATTTATCTGTGTTTTTTGTAAAATAAATTGAATAATGGATGATAGTTTATATATAATGGTTGATAATTAGTATTCAAGAATAATTCATCTAGGTATTTTTGATTGTAAATAAATGAAGATAATACAATGCTATAATCAAAAATCAAAATGCCTATGGTGAATAAAAATTAAACTTAATTGGTATGTCTTTCATATTGATTTAATTTCAAAATGAGATGATGAAAATAAATACAACTTGATAATAATGAGTTGAATAGAAAACTAAAACCACCAAAAAAAATATGAATTTATATCTAAAACCAACCAATGGAAAATTTTAAACTGATAAATATTGATAAAAACTTTACTTTACCCCAATCTTTTGGGTTAGTCGCCACATTTGGAACAGTATCTGAAAAATTATATAATTTGTTCAACACTGCCATCTTGGCCATTATACTACTACTTTTTTCTTTTATAAAAGCTGAAGCTCAAACCGGACAGATAAATGATGATTTTTCTACCGGAGCTACTTTTAACTGGGTTGCTGCAACCGCAGGATCAACAGGTCAAATTTTAAATGGAAAATATAATGTGAACTTTCCGGCACCTTCAAGTGGAAAATACCGTGCTGATTTTAAGAAAAACGGAGGCATAACTTTTCATGCCGGGAATTACCCTATAATTGCCATTAAGATTAATAAACCGCCGCGTTGTAATTATTTTTTTGACACTAGTTTGGGCTCTTATAATGGTACCAATAACAACGGAACTAAAATTGTTACTGAAAGCGGTAATGTTTTTTATTGGGATCTTTCAACCGGTAAGTTGGGGACTACTACACTTTCAACAACCCAGCCTACTACATTGACTTTATTTCAATTAAAAATCGCTGATATTGTATTAACTTCTGAAGAACTTGCCTCGAATAAAACGAATTATCAGGTGGACTGGGTAAAAAGTTTTGCTTCTGTAGACGCGCTGCGCGCTTACTTAAATCCTTCCGGAACTACTAATCCACAATTTGAATTCAGTGGTACTTTTGTACATCCTGGTTTGCTCCATAATGCGACCGATCTTAACAGGATTAAGGATTTGGTAGCTCAGCAGGCAGGTCGTCCGTACCAGAGTTATCAGGTTTTGGTGGCTTCTGGTAAAGCTTCTGCAACTTATACTATGAAGGGGCCTTATAGTGCCCTTACCAGAGATGCTTCCTTTACAATTGACGGAGTAGCTGGTGGGACTGTTAAAAATAATGTAGAGAGTGATTTTCTGGCGGCTTATTACAATGCATTAATGTATAAAATTAATGGTAATGAGGCACACGCTTTAAAAGCTATTCAGATATTGGATGCCTATTCGGCTACTACTAAATCTATAGTTGGTGCTGATGCGGAGCTAAATGGCTTGTACGGATTTATGTTGGTCAATGCAGCTGAAATCATGCGTTCTGCTTACCCTTCATGGGCGGCAGCCAAAGTGTTGCAGTGCCAAAATATGCTGAAGTCGGTTTTTTATCCAATAATTGGAAATTTCAAACCTTGTGCTCATGGTAACTGGGATATTATTTGTATGAAAGCCTTAATGGGAATAGCCATTTTTACCGAAGATACAGCCATGTTCAACAAAACTATAAACTACTATTATTACGGAGAAGGTAATGGAAGTATCAAAAATTATGTACTTACCGATGCAGGTCAATTGCAGGAAAGTAACCGGGATCAACCGCATGTAATGTTGGCGATAGGTTCCCTTGCTGAATTGGCAGAAATGGCCTTGAAACAAGGGGTTGATTTGTACTCCGCTAATAATAATGCTATTATGAGAGGTTATGAATATACTTCTCAATACAATTTGGGTATGGATGTTCCTTATCAAACCAGTTATGATTATTGCGAGAAAAATTATCAGGATTATACACCAACTGCTATTTCTCCCAATGGAAGAGGTGATTTAAGGGCCGTGTTCGAAATTGCGTACAATCATTATGTTTACCGCAAAGGTTTGGCAATGCCTCAAACGATGGCTGTATTAGGAAGAATGGGGGCTGAAGGAGCGCCTTTTGGAGCGGATAACCCGGGTTATGGATCTTTATTATTTTATTTGAATACGGCTAATGACTATCCATTTGTAAATCAGGGATTAATTGATGATAATTTTACAACTTCAACTCAGACATGGAAAGCTGTAACTACCGGATCGGTTGCTACAGCAGAAGACGGGCAATTAAAAATTACCACAGTGATTCAATCGAATGGGAAAGGAAGGGGAGACATGCAGAATAACATTACTACTGTTCATCCTGGTAATTATCCAATTTTGGCAATTAAAATGAAGAAGCCTGTTAATTGTAATTTTACTTTTGATACTAACTTAGGAAGCTATGGTAATGCAGCTAACAAATGGACAGGAAAAGTAGGAGAGGAGATTTATTATTATGATCTTACTAAAACAGGTTTTGGTGCAACGCCTTCTATGTTGTCAACTACAGCTGCCACAACACTTTCAACTTTTCAGTTCAAAGTAGCCGATATTGCTTCTGGTGAAACAAGCTATACTGTGGATTGGGTTAAAACGGTTAAAACAGTGGCAGAGCTTACTGCATTTGATCCGGCAACTGGTTTAATTAATGATAATTTCTCGACAACTACAGATGGTTGGAGTACAACAACCAGTGGAGCTACTGCTACAGCGGATAATGGTCATTTACGGGTAGGTCTTGTTAAACAAACGAACGGTTCTTATCGTGGGGATGTTAAAAAAACAGCAGGAGTAACATTGTATCCAGCCAATTATCCTATTGTAGCTATTAAGTTGAAAAAACCAATAGTTGCCAATATCACTCTAGATTCTAATCTGGGATCTTTTGGAAATGGCAGTAATAAATGGACGGGTAAAGTGGGTAATGATATTTATTATTTTGATCTTTCTAAAACTGGTTTTGGTACAGGAGGTGTTTTAACTGTTCCAACGAGTTTAACAACTTTTCAATTTAAAATAGCTGATATTACATCAGGCGAGGCTAATTATCAGGTAGATTGGGTAAAGACGGTTAAAACGGTAGCCGAGTTGCAGGCTTTGGTTGCCCCGGCTTATCAGACAATAACTTTCGCAACTATAGACGTTATGAAAATGGGAATGGCAGATTTTGGTTCGGCTACATCCAGTTCAGGACTAACAGTAAGTTTGTCAAGTTCCAATGAAAATGTTGCAACTATTGTAAATGGAAAAATACATATTGTTGGAGCAGGAACTTCTGAAATTTCAGCTGCTCAAGTTGGGGATGCTAACTATTATGCTGCCGATGTGGTGAAACGAAATCTTGTGGTGGTTAAAAATGATCAGAGTATTATGTTCAGTAACCTATCTGCAAAAACAATAGAGGATGCTGATTTTACAGCCGGAGCTATTGCGAGTTCAGGATTGACAGTAAGTTATACAAGTTCTAATCCGGAAGTTGCTACAATTGTTGATAGTAAAGTTCACATTGTTGGTGCAGGAACAACCATTATCACAGCTTCGCAGTCAGGAGATGAAATCTACAATGCTGCAACTTCAGTTACACAACCGCTAACTGTGAATAAGCTGTTTTATGCTGATGCAGATAAAGATGGTTTTGGATCGACTACAACTGCTTTGCTCTCTGTAAATGATGCTCCGGAAGGATATGCTACGAACAATACCGATTGTAATGATAATGATGCAACTGTTCATGAGCCAAAGCAATACTATGTAGATGCCGATAAAGATGGATTTGGTTCAACAACAACAGCAATTTTGTGTTCATCTGTAGCTCCGGAAGGCTATGCTACTAACAACACCGATTGTAATGATAACGATGCGACCGTACACGAACCTCTTCAATATTATGTTGATGCCGATAAAGATGGATTTGGTTCAATCACAACGGCAATGTTGTGTTCATCTGTAGCTCCGGAAGGCTATGCTACTAACAACACCGATTGTAATGATAACGATGCGACCGTACACGAACCTATTCTATATTATGTTGATGCTGATAAAGATGGATTTGGTTCAACTACAACAGCTATGTTATGTTCATCTGTAGCTCCGGAAGGATATGCTACCAATAATGCTGATTGTGACGATACTAAGATACTGTATGCGGATAATGATGGAGATGGATTAGGAGCGGGTAGCCCAGTAGCCTGTGGTGTAGCAAATACTAACGATTGTGATGACACCAATCCAATTCAATTAACAGCTATCATTCCAGATGTGTATACACTTAATTCAGCAGTAGATGAAAAGAATACTATTTATGTTGGTTATGGGGCAACTTCTCTTAATATTACAGCAACTCCTGCAGGAGGTACTGTACCGTACACATATCAGTGGAGTACAAACCAAACATCACAAAGTATTTCAGTATCAGCGGCAGGGACTTATACTGTAACAATAACTGATGCTAAAGGTTGTCAAACTACAGCCGTTATTGTTATTAAAACATTAAATGTACAGTGTGGTAATTCCAATGATAAGGTTATGGTTTGCCATAATAATCAGGTAATTTGTGTAAGTTCAAATTCAGTTCAATCTCATTTAGACCACGGAGATAAGTTAGGTTCATGCACTGTTGCTAACAAAGAAGCGAGCAAAAGTTTAATTACTGAAGGAGATACAACTGAAGATGTTGTTGTTTATCCTAATCCTGTGACTTCTATATTGAATGTAAAAGTGAATGAAGTTTACAGTGGCGCAACACTTGAAGTATATAATATTTTAGGTGTTAAGTTACGTTTTCAGGCATTGACAAATACGCTAGAAGCTATTTCTTTAGAAGGATTACCTTCAGGAAACTATTTGTTATATATTTGTAATGGTAATAGAATTACCGTTAAAAGTATTATCAAACAATAATTAATTAATACGAATTGAATTAAAGCCGGCTCTTGTAGACTGCACCCAAAAGTTTAGACGAATTTATAATTAAATTTGATAATAATGAGCTCGATATTGTATCGGGCTCATTCCTTTTAGATTAAGTTTTATTCTCTCATTATTATAGTAATCTATAT
>NZ_JBBYHU010000035.1:0-43350 GCF_038289905.1 Flavobacterium flavipallidum
GGTACAACAGAAAAAGGAGACATCGCGCTTTAAATTACAAAACAATCGAGGAATTTAATAATCAAAATATCATTTACAAAAATGTAGCTTAACTTAGACTGTAATTTTTATTTGCATATCCATTTTTATGAAGAAACTAAAGATGGACTAACTGAAAAAGGTGAAATAAAAAACAACAAAAGACATGGGGTCTGGACTGGAAGTTCAAAATTAACTAAATCCACATTCGCAGAAACCTACGAGAATGGCGAATTAGTTTCAGGTATTAGTATTGACAACAATAAAACAGAACATCCGTACACAGTTCTTTATAAAAAACCGGAATATAATGGAGGAATGATCGCTTTTTATCAATTCGTTGGCAAAAATTACAGGACTCCACGTGGCATAGAGGCCAAACCCGGCGAAAAACCAAAATTATATCTTGCCTTTAATGTGGATATAGATGGAAAATTAACAAACATAAAGGTTGTAAAAGACCTAGGATATGGAACTGGGGAAGAAGCTATCAGGGTATTAAATAAATGTCCAAATTGGATCCCTGGAATCTATCGAGGAATACCTGCCAAAGCAAAATATACTTTACCAATTGTGATTCAAGGCTCAACAAACTAAATAAAAAAAGATGACTTTTTCAAATCCTATTGCCAATTCAAAATAATGTATTACTTTTGCTGCCGTCTTACAATAACTGTTGGACATACATAATAATCATTAAAATAATATTAGCATGTACTTATCTAAAGAAGTAAAAGCAGACATCTTCGCTAAACACGGAGGAAAAGCAGAAAACACAGGATCTGCAGAAGGACAAATCGCTTTGTTCTCATTCAGAATCAACCACTTGACTGAACACTTAAAAAGAAATCGTCACGATTACAACACTGAGCGTTCACTAGTGAAATTAGTAGGTAAAAGAAGAGCTTTACTTGACTATTTGAAAAAGAAAGATATCAACAGATATCGTGAAATCATCAAAGTATTGGGTATCAGAAAATAATCAATACAAAAAAGAGGTGCGCAAGTACCTCTTTTTGTTTTTTAACAATATTGTATTGTAAACCATTAAGAAATTAAGAAAAGTTAAGCTTTAAAACCTTAATAAAACTAAATATCTTAATGGTAAATTTTAAAAAACCTTAATTTTCAATTCAACTTTTAAGGTTCAAACAATAAAAAAAAGTTTGGTTTTTCATTGGACACACAACTACAACAACACAACAACTATCGTCCGTAGTATAACCAAAACAAAAGGAAATTTATGATTCCACAAGTAAAACAAGAAATTATCGATTTAGGAGATGGAAGAAGCATCTCAATCGAAACTGGTAAATTAGCCAAACAAGCTGATGGTTCAGTGGTTGTTCGTTCAGGAAACTGTATGCTTTTAGCAACTGCAGTATCTGCAAGAACATCTAACCCAGGCGTTGACTTTTTACCATTAACGGTAGATTACCGTGAAAAATTTGCTGCCGCAGGTCGTTTCCCTGGAGGTTTCTTCAAGAGAGAAGCACGTCCAAGTGACAGCGAAGTATTAACAATGAGATTGGTTGACCGTGTATTACGTCCTCTTTTCCCGGATGATTACCACGCTGAAACTCAGGTAATGATTCAATTAATGTCTCATGACGACAACGTTATGCCAGATGCTTTAGCAGGTTTAGCTGCATCAGCAGCCTTAGCGGTTTCTGACATTCCATTTTACAATTTAATTTCAGAAGTACGTGTAGCACGTATCGACGGAAAATTAGTAATCAACCCAAGCAGAGAAGAATTAGAAAAATCAGACATCGATATGATGATTGGAGCTTCTATGGATTCTGTAGCAATGGTTGAAGGAGAGATGAAAGAAATCTCAGAAGCTGAAATGATCGAAGCGATCAAGTTTGCTCACGAGGCTATCAAAGTTCAAATCCTAGCTCAACAACGTTTAAGAGAAGCTTTAGGAAATCCTGAATACCGCACTTACGAAGGTGAAGTTGAAGATGCAGACGTATATGCAAAAGTAAAAGCGGCTGCTTATGACAAATGTTATGCAATTGCACAAGAAGCTTCAGGAAAAAGCGAAAGAGGTGAAAAATTTGCTGCTGTAAAAGAAGAAGCTAAAGCTTTATTTACAGAAGAAGAATATGCTGAAAATGCTGATTTAGCAGGATTAGTTGGAAAATATTTCTACAAAACCAATAAAGAAGCCGTTCGTAATGTAATCCTTGAAAAAGGAATTCGTCTTGACGGAAGAAAAACAACTGAAATCAGACCAATCTGGTGTGAAACGGATTATTTACCTTCTGTTCACGGTTCGTCATTATTTACACGTGGAGAAACTCAGGCTTTGGCTACTGTAACACTTGGAACTTCAAGAGAAGCTAACCAAATCGACTCTCCATCAGAACAAGGAGAAGAAAAATTCTATTTACACTATAACTTCCCTCCTTTCTCTACTGGAGAAGCAAAACCTTTAAGAGGAACTTCAAGAAGAGAAGTTGGTCACGGAAACTTAGCACAACGTGCTTTGAAAAACATGATTCCTGCTGATTGTCCTTATACAATCCGTGTGGTATCTGAAGTATTAGAATCTAATGGTTCTTCATCTATGGCTACTGTTTGTGCAGGAACTATGGCTTTGATGGATGCAGGAGTTCAAATGGTAAAACCGGTTTCCGGAATTGCTATGGGATTAATTACTGACGGTGAGAAATTTGCTGTACTTTCAGATATCTTAGGTGACGAAGATCACTTAGGAGATATGGATTTCAAAGTAACTGGTACGGCTGACGGAATCACTGCCTGTCAAATGGATATCAAAATCGAAGGATTGCGTTATGATATTATGGAACAAGCTTTATCTCAGGCTCGTGACGGACGTATGCACATTTTAGGAAAATTAACTGAAACTATTGCGACTCCAAGAGAAGATGTCAAAGCTCACGCTCCAAAAATCATCACTCGTACTATTCCTGGAAACTTTATTGGAGCCTTAATTGGTCCTGGTGGAAAAGTAATTCAGGATTTACAAAAAGCTACAGGTACTACAATTGTTATCAACGAGGTAGACGAACAAGGAGTAGTTGAAATTTTAGGAACTGATCCTGCCGGAATTAAAGCGGTATTAGCTAAAATTGACTCAATTACCTTTAAAGCACAGGTAGGTGAAGCTTATGAAGTTAAAGTAGTTAAAATGCTCGATTTTGGTGCTGTCGTAGAATATACAGCTGCTCCAGGAAACGAAGTTTTATTACACGTATCTGAATTAGCTTGGGAACGTACAGAAAATGTTGCTGATGTAGTAAAAATGGGAGATGTATTCCAAGTGAAATACTTAGGAATTGATCCAAAAACCAAAAAAGAGAAAGTGTCTAAAAAAGCACTTATCGCACGCCCTCCACGTGAGGCTAAACAAGAGTAATCAGATCTTAGTTTACTAAAGGTTTATTATAAAAAATCCCGTTTACATCTGTAGACGGGATTTTTGATTTATAAAAAAAGAGCACCTCCACCAAAGTACAATTCTGATAAAAAAACTTATCTTTATTGGCAATAATTTTAAACTTTCCTCTATGCCTTTAAACGTTATTCAAATATCTCAAATCAATCAGGAACCTTTTGTTATTACAAATTCAGATGACTCCATTTACCCTCTATCGCCTCAGGTTTCTACAACTTTATTAACTTCAACTAATGGCGAAGAAATTTTAAAAATCAGAGTAACGCTCTATATCGATGCTGCTGACAAGCAATTACCATGGGTAGAGCCAAACCCTGAAGAAATTGAAAATTCTTTGCAATTGTATTTTGACTACAATTATCAAGAAGAAAAACCAGTAAGTTTAAATGTTTGGTACATGGAGTTGGATTACACATCTGACACTTTAACAGAGATTACAAGTATTACTTCTTTCTTAAAAGATATTGATCCGGAAACTTCAAAAGGTACTAAAACTCAAGTTTAAGTTCTCTTAAAAATCTTTAACTATACCTCTTTTTAAACAACAAAAGAGGTATTTCAGTTTATTAATTCGGTTAAACATCTTCATAAAAAATGATCAAAATTAAGCTATTTTTAATTGTATTATATTTAGTTTTCTCTACAAACACCTATTCACAATATTCAGGATTAAAAGACATTATAGTCAATTCATTTCAGAAAAAAGCAACTCAATATAAGGATGAAATTAATTTCTCTAAAATGACTTCTTTTTTTGAAGAAGACAAATGGGACTCTACACTCGTATACAGTACAAAACAACTAGCAAGTAAAAAACCTGAACTAAATAATTATTGCCATTATATTAGAGGAATCATTTTTTTCAACAAAAAGTTATACAGGAAATCAAAATCAGAATTACTCTTGATTAATGAAAATTTCGACTTGAAACCAATGAAAAATTTGGCATTAGGTAATGCGTCATTAGAATTATTAGAATTTAAAAATGCACTTCATTATTATAAAGAAGTTGAAAAACTACCGGACAATATCAAAAAACCTATTTTGAAAAACGTAAATAATGGTATTGGAACCACATTTATTTTTTTAAAAGAATTTGACAATGCTGAAAAATATTTTCTGAAAAACATAGCTGTTGACGAAGCTGAAAAAAATTATATTTCCTTAAATATTAGCTATACAAATTTAGCCAATTGCTATTACGAAGAAGATAAAAATGATCTCGCTTTTAAATATTTTGAAAAAACTTATTATTTATCTCAAAAAATCAATGATTATAACGCAAAACAACTTGCCAGCTTCAACATGGCTGTTATTGAAGAAGACAGAGGAAACCTCAAAAAAGCTTTAACCTTCAGAAAAGAAGCTGAGCAATGGAATGACTCACTCAACAATCAAAACAAAGTATGGGCGGTTGCTGATTTTGAAAAAAAGTTTGCCGTAGCTCAAAAACAAAAACAAATTAAAGTGCTTGAAGTAGAAAATGAACTTAAAAACAATCAACGAAACTGGTCGTTTTTCTCAGCACTAAGCTTATTAATATTATTAACCATCGGTGTTTATTTGTATGCTCAAAAAGTAAAGAATACCAAAACAATCTTACTTCAAAAAAACAAACTCGACGAACTCAATACAACCAAAGACCAACTTTTCTCCATTGTCAGCCATGATTTACGTTCTTCTGTCAATGCACTAAAAAACAGCAATTCAAAACTATTAGCAACATTAGAATCCAAAAATTATGAGGAATTAAATCAATTAATTGTTCAAAACAGTGGTATTGCTAATGGAACTTACAGTCTTTTAGACAATTTATTACACTGGGCAATGCTGCAAACTAAGCAATTGTATTTCAGTCAGGAATCTGTGCATTTATTTTCTATCATACAGCAAATTGAATACAATTACAAACCATTGTTACTTGAAAAAAACATTCATTTTGAAAATCTTGTTGCTAAAAGTTTTTTCATATACGTTGATCTTGATTCACTTAAAATCGTACTTCGAAACTTATTAGATAATGCCATCAAATTTTCGAATGAAAATGGGGAAATAAGCTTTTCCACTGCAGAAACTCAAAACGGATATTGGGATTTAATCATAAAAGATACTGGTATTGGGATGACTCAAAACACCATTGACACATTAGTTTGTGACAGCGAATTATTAGCAAAAAAAAATAATTCCGAAATCATTGGTACTGGTTTAGGTTTTCAGCTATGCAAACAAATGATTCAAAAAAATAACGGTAAATTAGCCATCGAAAGCCAAATTAACATCGGAACTACAATAACAATTTCATTTCCTAAAACTGTACAAAATGGATAATATCAACGTATTAATCATAGAAGACACACCTGAACAAAGTGAAGCACTCAACACGGTTTTACTTGCTAACAATTACAATGTTGTTGGTATTGCCACTAATTATAATGAAGCGCTGACCTTGTTTTACCAAAACAAAGTAGACATAATTGTTATTGATGTTTTTCTTAACGGAAATCCCGAAGGAATTACCTTTGCAGAAACGATTAATATCACCCCAAATGCCGCCAGACCATTTGTATTTTTAACAAGTTCCCAAGACAGACAGATATTCGAAAGAGCCAAATTAACTAAGCCTTTCAGCTTTTTGATGAAACCATTCAATGAACTGGAAATTCTTTATGCACTGGAAATGGCAGTAGAGAAATTCTATGAACAAACTAATGTTTTTTTAAGCGAAGACCAAAATACAGTTATCAGCAATGACTTTCTTTTCATCAAAAAGAAGAACAGTCTTAAAAAAGTTGCTTTGGATGATATTATTTACATTGAAGTAGAAGATCGATATTGCAACATCATTACTGATAAAGAAAAGTTTGTAATCCTGATTTCATTATCCAAAATCAGTACTTTACTTGATATCAATACTTTTGTGAGAACACATCGTAATATCATGGTCAATTCAAATAAGATTGAAGAAATATCACTAACCGACAACTATGTTGTACTAAAAGGTGATTACAGAGTAAATCTAAGCAATACCTATAAAGATTTTATCAAAAACATAAAAATCCTTTCATAAAGGAATTTTAGATACTACTGAAAATAAACTCTATTTCTGCAAAGAAAAATTTCATACATAAAAAAAACACTTTCATACCATTAAAAACAAACTTCATGACATATTAAAATTCAGTACGGGAGAAACAAGTTACTTTTGAACAAAGCAAAACCTTCTATTATGGTAACAACAAATCTCTTAGTCATGAAAAATTCAAGATCCGTATTTAAGAAAATAATTTCAAATCAATATTTAGGAATTGCCATCTCTTTATTATTAATTATACCTAATTTATACATTATTCTAGAAGATGTAACCATACTTAGAAAAGAATATTTTTTTCTGGCAATAGGAATAATAATCTACTTGGTATCGCTCAATAAAATATTTGATAATGTGATAAAATTTAACCGAAACTTTTTCAATAAAAACGACTAAGTTGGAAATTTAAATTTTATAATTCCCTATTTATTAAAACCATAAATCCTGCCTTTTTCTAAAATAAGACAGGATTTATCATATTATCATTTACCAGCTAAAAGCAAAATTAATTATTTATCAAGATAGGTTTTATTTCCATTTTTATTGATATAATATTTCCCTCCTTTTGGTCCGGTATACACTTTATGCCCGTTATAAGTTCCTGTTACTTTATCTTTTGCAGCAACCGCCTTTTCTTTCATCTTAGCCTCTTTAGCCGAAGCATTATCTTTAGCCACCTGCGCTTTATTAGCCGACATATTAACTCCTGCATCTTTCTTAGCCTTCATATCCTTTTTAGCTTTAGCAGTCATTTCCTCTTTTTTAGCCATCGAAGCATCTTTTTTAACTTTAGTTTCTTCGGTTTTCATCTTAGCCTCATCAGCTATTTTCTTTTTCTTATCCACAGCCATGGCAGCCTTTTCCTTAGCTTCCTTATCAGCTTTTTTCTTTTCAGCAGCCATTTTTTCTTTCATAACACTACTGGTTGTAGCTTCCTGAGCATAAAATTGAGTTGAAAAAACCAACATCAAACAAAATAAAAACACTTTTTTCATGACATATAAATTTTAAGTTTCTTTTTTAAAGTTACTAAACTTAACAACACAAAAACTCTATTCACAAATAATTAACTACTTAAAACAGGTAGCTAATCCTTTACAAGCCAACAACGTAGTATTAATCGAATAAAAAATACTTCAAAATTTTAAATTATTTTCAAATTCCTGTAACTTTTTTATTAATCCCTACGTATAACAAAATAAAAATTAGGACAACAAAATCATGAGACAACTTAAAATCACCAAGCAGGTTACTAATCGTGAGACCGCTTCATTAGACAAATATTTACAAGAAATTGGAAAAGTTGACCTTATTACCGCTGACGAAGAAGTAGAATTAGCACAACGCATTAAAGCTGGAGACCAAAGAGCCCTTGAAAAATTAACAAAAGCCAATTTACGTTTCGTAGTTTCGGTTGCTAAACAATACCAAAATCAGGGATTAACATTACCTGATTTAATTAACGAAGGAAATTTAGGATTGATTAAAGCAGCACAACGTTTTGATGAAACACGTGGTTTTAAATTCATTTCGTATGCAGTTTGGTGGATTCGTCAATCTATTTTACAAGCTTTAGCAGAACAATCTCGTATTGTACGTTTGCCTTTAAATAAAATTGGTTCTATCAATAAAATCAACAAAATGTATGCGTTATTAGAGCAATCTAATGAGCGCCCGCCATCTGCTGAGGAAATTGCAAAAGAATTGGATATGACTGTAAATGACGTAAAAGAGTCTATGAAAAATTCTGGTCGTCACTTATCTATGGATGCACCTCTTGTTGAAGGAGAAGATTCTAACCTTTATGACGTATTGCGTTCAGGTGAATCTCCAAATCCAGACAGAGAATTAATCCACGAATCATTGCGTACTGAAATCGAGCGTTCTTTAGAAACATTGACTCCAAGAGAAGCTGATGTAGTTCGTTTGTATTTTGGTCTTGGTGACCAACACCCAATGACTTTAGAAGAAATCGGAGAAACTTTCGATTTAACCCGTGAGCGTGTACGTCAGATTAAAGAGAAAGCAATCCGAAGATTAAAACATACTTCAAGAAGTAAAATCTTAAAAACTTATTTAGGTTAATCTTCGCATTAATCACCTTAAAAACTCCGGCTCATCACCGGAGTTTTTTTTATCCAATCTTCTCAAAAACAAAGCATAAAGCCACTTGGATAAAAAACATTTGATTTTGTACCTTTGCAAAAAAAATCACAACACACAACACAACCTAAATGAAAAACACACTTATTGCCCCATCAGTTTTAGCAGCTGATTTTGCAAATCTACAACGCGATATCGAAATGATCAATGCAAGTGAGGCTGACTGGTTTCACATTGACATCATGGATGGCGTATTTGTTCCAAATATTTCTTTTGGAATGCCGGTTCTGGAAGCTATAAAAAGACATGCTACAAAAACCATCGACGTACACCTGATGATTGTAGAACCGGATAAATACATCTCTACTTTTAAAAAACTAGGAGCTGATATTCTTACTGTACACATAGAAGCTTGTCCACATTTGCACCGAACTATTCAAGCTATTAAAACTGAAGGAATGAAAGCCGGAGTTTCCTTGAATCCACACACCAGTGTAGACTTATTGGAAGATGTAATTAATGATATCGACATGGTTTTGATCATGAGTGTGAATCCAGGTTTTGGAGGTCAGTCATTCATTGAAAACACTTACGATAAGGTTAAAAAACTAAAGGCTTTAATCGACAGAAAAGGAGCTTCAACTATTATTGAAATTGATGGTGGAGTTACTAACAAAAATGCGAAACAATTAGCAGAAGCCGGAGCCGATGTTCTAGTAGCTGGAAGCTATGTTTTTGGAGCTGCTGACCCAATCGCAACCGTAGCTGATTTGAAAAAAATCACTGCTCTATAAAAAAAACATATTTAATTTAAGCAATATAAAAACAGCCCGAAAAAATTTTCGGGCTGTTTTTTAAATAAAATATTCCTCTTTAATATTTATCATTTCTGCTACTATCGAAAAAAGTTCAGGATGCTCTTGCTTAAATCGAGAAGGAGTTTCAAAAAAATGCTCTAGCACAACTGCCATAAATTCGGCTTGATTGGTATACGCATAAATTCGAAAATAATTAGATTCAACAAGACCTTTCAAAACATCTGGTTGTTTTAAAAAATTCACAATCTTATCATAACCGTCCGCAAACACAACACTGCTTTGATCTCTTCCTTTTAAACCATGAAAATACAATGCGTGCGAGAACTCATGTAATCCTAAATTTAGATTATCATTCTCACATTTTATACCCTCATGAAAATCATTCCAAGAAAACACTAGGGCTTTTAAAGCAGGATTAAATTCTCCTTTATGATATTGCTTTGTTATAACCGAATAATAACTTTCGCAATAGATAATAATTTTATCAAAATTATTAATTCGATAATGTCGCATTCCAAAAGTCAACATGACATAAGTAGCTGCTAAGAGCAGTTTCACCTCCTCCGTAACTTCAAATCCTCCTTTCCCTATAAATTGATATTTAGTAACAAAAGACGCTACACGATGATTAAAATAGCTCTTTTTTCTATTGGTCAAATTTCTATAAAATGAAAAATTATACTCCAAGAGATTACTTTGCTCAATGCTCAATTTTCGTATCCTATAATAATAATGAATATAAATAGGCTTATTAAAAAGGGCTACATAGACAGGCTCCACAATAAATTTAAAAATAAAGACAACCGACAAAAACACCAACAAAAGCAGCACTAAAATCTGGAAAATAATATTCATTTAAGTCCACTTTACAAATTAACAACCTAAATATACTTATTAAAAACAAAAAAGCAACTAAAAGAAAATTCTTTAGTTGCTTAAAATGTGACCGCGGAGGGGTTCGAACCCCCAACCCTCAGAGCCGAAATCTGATATTCTATCCAGTTGAACTACGCGGTCATTATTTATTTAGCTTTTCTTTTAAAAAAGCTCTTCCAATTCCAGTTTTAAAATATTTCTCCCGAAGAACTGCTTCCTCCCTTGTTTCAAAAATTTCAAAATAAACTAATTTCCAAGGACGATAACCTTTTGTTGACTTTGTTTTTCCAGCATTATGTTCTTTTACCCTTTTTTCAATATCAACAGTATGACCTTTATAAAACCTTCCATCAATTTCACTTTCCAAAACATATACAACATACTCCATCATATCATTGAAATCTGATATTCCCTGCCTGTCGGCAGACAGGTATCCAGTTGAACTACGCGGTCAGTTTATTTTAAAAAGTAAAATCTATAGGTATTAAACTAATAATTTTTTAACAATCCCTGAAACCACTTTTCCTTCTGCAGCTCCTCCTAATTGAGCTGTAGCTAATCCCATCACTTTACCCATAGCAGCTATTCCAGAAGCTCCAGTTTCAGCGATAATTTTTGCAATTACAGCCTCAATCTCAGCTTCACTTAATTGTGCTGGTAAAAATTTCTCTATAACGGCTACCTGAGCTAATTCAGGCTCAGCTAAATCAGTACGATTTTGTTCTGTAAAAATTCTTGCACTTTCTTTACGCGTTTTCACTAAACGTTGCAACAATTTAATCTCTTCTTCTTCTGAAATTTCTTCTTTAGAACCAGAAGCAGTTTGTGCTAAAAGTAATTCTGATTTTATAGCTCTTAAGGCTTCTAATGCTACAGTATCTTTGGCTTTCATGGCTGTTCTCATTTCATCCATGATTTTTGCTGATAAACTCATTGGTAATATTTTTAATAATTAGCGAATAACGCTTTGTTTGACATCTGGTTATAAAATCAAATAAGTAAGCACAAAAAAATGCTCTCAAAAAGCATTATCAAAGTCCAAAACTCGATGCGAAGTTAAAAAAAATAACCCGAAAACGACATTCAATCTTCGGGTTATTATCTTTGAAATTAATTTAACTAATCTACATTATCATGTAAATAGGAGTTGTTAGAACGCAATTGTAAATCGTTATTACTATCTGTTCCTACTGAAATTCTTGAGTTGGCATTATTAGTTTGATTGTTTGAAATATCAATCCCTAATCTTTTATATGCAGGCTCTTTTTCGTACTCATCAATTTTAGAAACATTGTTATGAAACTTATAATTGAATTCTTTTAATTTTTTTCTTCTTTCATCTGCTCTTAAACGCAAAGTTTCTTCGATAGTCATTTCGATAGGAGAAATATCCTCAGCTTTAGAAAAATCTTCATGAGCTGGTTCTACTTTTTTCATTGTAATATTCAACTCCTCAGGAATCACTTCTTCAACAACTTTTGCAACTGGTTTAGCAGTTGAAAATTCATTTTCAGCATCCATATATTCTTCTAGAGAATATTTGATAATTCCATTATCAGATAACTCTGTTACAGGCACAAATTGTACTGCTTGATTTACCTTGATATCTTTTGTTTCATTTGTTAATTCAAATAAAACTCTTTCTTCATTTACTTGAACTGGCTCTACTTTTACTGGCTCTGGCTTTACAGGTTCCGACTTAAAAAGTGGTAAATCAAAAGAAATTGAAGTCTGCTCTTGTCTCTCAACCGCTTTTGGTTGTTCAACAACTGCTTTAGGCTCTTCAAAAATTGTTTGTCTTACTTCTTCAACTTTTGGTGTAGAGAAAGTAAATTCTTCTTCTTTAATTGGAGAAACAATTTCGAAAGTAACATCTATATTTTTAATAAATTCAGACATTGCCATCAATTCTTCGTTTCCCGGAACAGGAACTACAGGCTCAACAACCTGAGGCGCAACAGCAATTACTTCCTCTTCTTCATCGATTAATTCAAAAACAACTCTGTCCTCCGGAGTACTTACCGGTTTATCAATATTTACATCAAAACTGGCAACTGGAGTACTACTTAGATTATGAACAATTTTTTGCTCATCCTCTAAAGTATGAATGATTTTTTTTGGCTCTGTATTTACTATTCCGTTTTGTTGTTCAATATCAAATCCTGTAGCGATAATAGTTACCGCAACGGCATCTCCTAATGATTCATCTTCACCAACCCCCATGATGATATTAGCATTATAACCCGCTTCACTTTGAATGTGGTCATTAATTTCTCCAATCTCATCTAAAGTTATTTCATTAGAACCAGAAACGATGAGCAACAATACGTTTTTGGCTCCTGTAATTTTGTTATCATTTAACAATGGTGAATCTAAAGCTGCAATAATAGCTTCTTTAGCTCTGTTTTCTCCTGAAGCTACAGATGACCCCATGATAGCAGTACCACTATTTGCTAATACCGTTTTAGCATCACGTAAATCGATATTTTGAGTATAGTGATGTGTAATTACTTCAGCGATTCCTCTTGATGCAGTCGCTAAGACTTCGTCGGCCTTAGAAAAACCTGCTTTGAAACCTAAATTTCCATAAACCTCTCTTAATTTGTTATTATTGATAACAATTAAAGAATCTACTTGCTTACGTAATTTTTCAATTCCAATTAAAGCTTGTTCCTGACGCACCTTACCTTCGAAAGTAAAGGGCAAAGTCACAATTCCTACGGTCAAGATTTCTCTTTCTTTAGCCAGTTGAGCAATTACAGGTGCAGCACCCGTTCCGGTACCTCCACCCATTCCGGCAGTAATGAAAACCATTTTAGTATTACGATCTAACATTTTTTCAATATCAGCAATACTTTCAATTGCCGACTGTTGTCCTACGTCCGGATTAGCTCCAGCTCCAAGACCTTCAGTAAGGTTTACCCCTAATTGAATTTTATTAGGCACAGCACTATTTTGTAATGCTTGCGAATCTGTATTACAAACAATGAAATCAACTCCTTTGATTCCTTGTTTAAACATGTGGTTGATGGCGTTACTACCGCCTCCACCTACACCTATTACTTTTATTACATTTGATTGATTTTTAGGTAAATCAAATGAAATACTTCCAAATTCTGAGTTGCTCGTCATATTATTTGGTTTTGATATTAATATATTTTGTCTTTCTTCTTCTTTTTTACTATTCAGCGTTATCTAAAAAATCTTTAATCTTATCTACATATCGATCAAAGAAAGAACGCTTGATTTTATCACCTGTAGATTCTTCTTTTTTAGAATGCACTGGTACTTGCTCCAGCTGTTCTACTACTTGCTGTTGTTGCTGTTGAAAATGTTCTACAGGCTCAACAACTGGCTCGCGGTAATAAACAGTTCTATGCTGAACTATTTCTTCTTTTCTGATAGCACTTTGCGTATTATTAGCAATACTATTCATCACTAATCCTACAGCCGTAGCGTATAATGGACTTGAGAATTCTTCATCCGAATTACCTGCTAAATGCTCATTTGGATATCCAATTCTTGTATCCATTCCGGTAATGTACTCTACTAATTGCTTGATATGTTTTAATTGAGCACCACCACCTGTAAGTACAATTCCGGCAATTAATTTTTTCCTTGGATCTTCATGTCCGTAGGCTTTAATTTCATTAAAAACCTGTTCAATAATTTCAACTACACGAGCATGAATAATTTTTGATAAATTCTTCAATGAAATTTCTTTCGGCTCTCTACCTCTTAATCCAGGAATTGAAACAATTTCATTGTCTTTATTTTCTCCTGGCCAAGCCGAACCAAATTTCACTTTCAACAATTCTGCTTGTTTTTCTATAATGGAGCAACCTTCTTTAATATCATCAGTGATTACATTTCCTCCAAAAGGAATTACAGCCGTATGACGAATAATCCCATCTTTGAAAATAGCAAGGTCAGTTGTTCCTCCACCTATATCAATCAGTGCTACACCTGCCTCTTTCTCTTCCTGACTTAAAACGGCATCTGAAGAAGCTAAAGGCTCTAAGGTTAATCCAGATAATTCAATTCCTGAACTCTGAATACAACGCCCTACATTACGTATTGACGAAGCCTGTCCTACTACCACATGGAAACTTGACTCTAAACGTCCGCCATACATTCCGATAGGCTCTTTAATTTCAGATTGACCGTCAATTTTAAATTCCTGAGGTAATACGTGAATAATTTCCTCACCTGGCAACATCGCTAATTTATTAACCTGATCAATCAGCAACTGAATATCAGCTCCACCAATCACTTCTTCAGGATTCGTTCTACTGATGTAATCTGTATGTTGAATACTGCGGATATGCTGACCTGCAATACCTACAACAACATCTTTAATTTTATAACCTGAATTCGCTTCTGCATCATTTATTGCTTGCTGGATAGACTGAATGGTTTGTGTGATATTATTAACCACACCTCTGGCTACACCCAAACTTTTGGATTTACCCACTCCCAAAATTTCTAACTTTCCATACTCATTTTTCTTGCCTATCATGGCAACGATTTTGGTTGTCCCTATATCTAGACCTACTGCAATATTCTCTTTTTCCATTATCTATTATTTAGTGCAAACTACTTGTTTTGTAAACCTCAGGTCAATCTTTTTATATTTATTCAAAGTACTATCTAAAACTGCTTTTTGAAAAAAAGCTTTATAGTTCTTAAATTTTGTTTCAAAATTCCTCAAACTACCAAAATCTATCTGATAATCGTAATTCCTGTTGAACATTTTTAAGCTAGCATTAGGCATAATTTGAATCGCAATGATGTTTTTTTTCAAAAAATCATCTTCATAAATCACACGCAACAACTGAGCTAATTTCTCTTCATTCTTACCATTTACATTTCCGGAAACCAAAGGAACTCTGGCCGTAAAATTATCAGATAATGGCATCTTACTGCCTTTATAATCAATATAGAAAGAATCAAATTCATCGACCACTCTGGCTACAGGAGTCTTTTGCTTCACAACCGCCTTTAGAACACCATCAATACTTACAAACACATCTGATTCGTCAATCATTGCGTTTGAATCTAATATTCGCTCCAGCTTATTCAAATCTAAATTATCTTTTTCAATAGCTAAACGGTTGCTCATATTTTCTATTAACAATTTATTAACCGTTTCAGATTTAATAAAAAGATTGTTTTCTCCTACAAAAACAACGTCTATTTTTGCTATTTTTCGTTGTTCATTTCGCTTTGATGTAAAAGAAAACAGAAAAATAACGAGACCAAACATCAGAATTAACCTAATATTTGTTAAGTTAAATATCCTTTTCATTTAAAGCATTTTTTATATCTAATACCATTTCTCCAATATCACCAGCTCCAATCGTAACCATTATAGACGCATCATTTTTCAACATCTCTGGAATCAAATCTTCTTTTGAAATAATTCTCTTTTTTGAATTATCTATTTTAGACAACAACCACTCAGATGTAACCCCTTCCATAGGCAATTCTCTTGCCGGATAAATATCCATTAAAAACACTTCATCAAACTGCGAAAGACTTTTAGCAAAATCATCGACAAAATCTCTCGTTCTACTAAAAAGATGCGGTTGAAAAACAGCCAAAACTTTTTTACCCGGATACAATTCACGCACCGCCTGATGCACGGCATTAATCTCGGTAGGATGATGCGCATAATCATCAATATAAACGAAGTCTTCTTTTCTAATCTGATAAGAAAAACGTCTTCTAATCCCTTTGAAGGAAGATAAGGCTCTTGCAATGGAAGCGGTTGGGGTACCGAAACTTACAGCCATTGCAAGAGCCATTAAGGCATTCATAAGATTGTGTCTTCCCGGTAGTCCAAAGCGAAAATCTTTCAAAATTCCACCAGGTGTTTTTACATCAAAAACATAACTGCCATCTTCTATTCTTATATTAAAAGCATTATAGGTAGCTTCTTCATTCACTCCTACAGTCACTCCCGAAAGGGGCAACTCAGTTGTGACAAACAATTTATTTTTGTCTTCTATTTTATCAGCAAATTCAGTAAAAGATTCTTTTATAGCATCACTCGTTCCATAAATATCCAAATGATCAGCATCCATTGACGTCACACAAGCAATATCTGGATGCAAATGCAGGAAAGAACGATCAAACTCATCAGCTTCTACAACAGTAACCGTTTTTCCACTTCCTATCAAGTTAGAATTGTAATTTTCAACGATCCCTCCAATAAAAGCCGTAACATCAGCTCCGCTTTCATGCAATATATGTCCAAGAATACTTGAAGTTGTTGTTTTTCCGTGTGTTCCAGCAACAGCAAAACAAAAAGTATCTTTAGTGATTATCCCTAAAACCTCTGCTCTTTTTTTAACCTGATAATTTCTTTCCAAAAAATAATTCCATTGCGAATGATTTTTAGGTACAGCCGGAGTTATAATTACCAATGTATTCTCGATAAAATAATTTTTAGGTATTAGATTAATATTATCTTCAAAATGGATATCAATTCCACTTTCGATTAACTCAGAAGTTAAAATAGTTGGCGTTTTATCATAACCAGAAACTTCTTTTCCAATGTATTTAAAATAACGCGCCAAAGCACTCATACCAATACCTCCGATACCGATAAAAAACACATTTTGTATTTGGTTCAAGTTCATAACTACTTAATTTATTTCTGATTATTTATGTCTAATTAATTTCACAACTTCGTCGGCGATTTGCTTAGTTGCTTCTGGCAAAGCTAATTCCTTGATATTCTCACTCAATTGTTTTTGCTTTTCTGAATCTTTCAATAAAGCTTCAAAAACCAAACTAAATTCAGCATCTAATTGTGTTTCTCTAAGCAAAATAGCACCTTTTTTATCCACAATTGCTTTCGCATTTTTAGTCTGATGATCTTCAGCAACATTGGGAGACGGAATAAAAATCACCGGTTTACCCACAATGCACAATTCCGACACCGAAGACGCTCCGGCTCTGGATATGATAATATCAGCAGCAGCATAAACTAAATCCATTCTTTCGATAAAAGAAAGTACCTGAACGTTTTCTGAATGGTATTGTTTATACTCTTCAAAATACAATTTCCCACATTGCCAAATAAGCTGAACTTTTTGATCCTGAATTTTTTTCAGTTCTTTTTCTATTAACTGATTCATTCTTCTGGCACCTAAGCTTCCGCCAAGGATTAAAAGCGTCTTTTTATTAGGGTCCAATTTAAAATATTCAATTGCTTCGGCTCTTTTATCATCAATAGCAATTAAATCCTGACGCACCGGATTCCCAGTTAGAATCATTTTTTCTTTTGGAAAAAAACGTTCCAAATTCTCATATGCCACACAAATTTTGTTGGCTTTTTTACTCAATAATTTATTAGTAATTCCCGGAAAAGAATTTTGCTCCTGGATTAATGTTGGCACTCCCAACATATTTGCCATTTGCAATAATGGTCCGCTGGCAAATCCTCCGGTTCCAATAACCACATCAGGTTTGAATTCTTTGATAATTTTTCTTGATTTCCACAAACTGCTCATTAATTTCAACGGAAACATTGCGTTTTGCAAGGTTAATTTTCTTTGCAATCCTGCAATCCACAAACCTTTTATAGCATAACCCGCCTGAGGTACTTTTTGCATTTCCATTTTATCTTCCGCACCTACAAACAAAAACGCAGCATCCGGATATCTGGATTTTAATTCATTTGCAATTGCAACAGCAGGATAAATATGTCCTCCTGTTCCACCACCACTTAATATGAATTTATATTGTTTCATGACAATCAAATTTATTTATTCAAAACAGCATTCATCGGATTAGACATTTTATCTTCTATCGAATAATTTCCATTCTGTTTTTCTTCTTCAGCAGCCAATTCAGCATCAATTAAACGTTGTAATGCTTCTTCTCTTTTAGCCGCTTCTTTTTGTTCCTGCTCAATCTCCTCTTCTTTTTTGGTTACACCAATAATGATTCCCAAAGCTATACAGGTCATCCAGATTGAAGTTCCTCCACTACTAATTAAAGGCAAGGTTTGTCCTGTAACCGGAAGTAATTCTACCGCTACAGCCATATTAATCATAGCCTGAAAAATCATTGGAAAACCGAGTCCGATAACTACTAATTTTCCAAAAAGCGTTGTGGCTTTATGAGAAGCAACCACAAAACGGAATAGCAATAGCAAATACAATCCTAAAACCCCTAAACCTCCTAACAAACCATATTCTTCAACAATAATGGCATAAATAAAATCCGAAGAAGATTGTGGCAAAAAGTTTTTCTGAACACTTTTCCCTGGACCTAATCCATATATTTTCCCCGAAGCAATAGCAATCTTGGCTTTTTCTATTTGATAATCATCTTCGTCCGGCTTATCGGTACTAAAATTTTCAATACGGCTTTCCCATGTTCTAACCCTGCTAAAGAATTTTGCATCAGGAAAAGCCTTGGAAATCAAAACGAAAAACGTCAAAAATAAAATCCCCGACCCCACAATGATTCCGATGTATTTCATTGGATATTTTCCAATAAAAACCAACATCAATATCATTGAAAAGATCAATGCCGTCGTGGAAAAGTTGGACGGAAGAATAAACATTAAAGTAATAAAAACCGGCACCCAAAGTTCTCTTAACGAATCGATAAACACAATAGGTTCCGTACGGGTTTTCGACAAATAACGAGCTACAAACACATAGAGCACTAAAGCTGCAAAGGCCGAAGGCTGAAACGAGATCCCCACAAAAGGAATCTGAAGCCATCTACTGGCATTTGCTCCACCTATCACTGTCCCTTTAATCATTGTGATACCTAAGATTATCCATACTATAGGCAACATCCATTTGGAAATCGAACGAAAATAATGAAACGGAACTTTATGAACATAATAAATAATTGCAAAACCACAGGCCACATGCGCCAAATGTTTTACTAGATAACCTAAAGTATTCCCTGTACCGTGACCCAAATAAGCCAAGTTACTACTTGCACTAAAAACAGGCATAAAGGAAAACAGGGCTAATAAGGCCACAAAAGACCAAATCCCTTTATCTCCTTTTAATCTGTTAATTAGTTTTTTCATCTCTTTTAAGTTATGGTTGTCAGTTATGCGTTATGGGTTGTGCGGATATAAAAGATAAACTTTCAATAAATGGAACACTTCTAACTCCTAACTTCTAACTTTTTTTACAAATTATGCACTGCTTCTTTAAATTGACGTCCTCTGTCTTCGTAGTTCTCGAATAAATCAAAACTCGCACAAGCTGGAGACAATAAAACCGTATCTCCCTTTTCAGTGATACGTTGTGCCATTTTTACAGCATCATTCATATTATTTACTTCCAGCATAATATCAACTACATTCCCAAATGCATCGATAATTTTTCTATTATCCACACCCAAACAAATAATTGCTTTTACTTTCTCACGAACTAAAGCCATTAATTCATTGTAATCATTTCCTTTATCTACCCCTCCTACAATCCAAACTGTAGGTGTAGTCATACTATCCAAAGCAAAAAAAGTTGCGTTAACATTCGTTGCTTTTGAATCATTTATATATTGAACATTTTGAATTTTCAATACTTTTTCAAGACGGTGTTCTACACCTTGGAAATTAGATAAACTTTCACGAATTGTAGCTTTTCTAATCTGCATCAATTTTGCTACAGAAGTTGCTGCCATGGCATTTTTAAAATTATGTTTTCCTTCTAAGGCAATTGATTCCGTTTCCATTTTGAACTCTTCTTGATTGATGATTGCTTCCATAGTATTATCTTTTATAAAGGCTCCTTCTTCAAAAGTTTTTGTCAATGAAAAAGGGATTAATTTTGCTTTTGTTTTATTATATTTTAACCATTCTGAAATCGCTTCGTCATCTGCGTCGTAAATGAGATAATCTTCTTCAGTTTGATTCATTGTTATCCTGAATTTCGAATCAATATAATTTTCATATTTATAATCGTATCGATCTAAATGATCAGGACTGATATTGGTAATTATGGCAATATGTGGTTTGTAATTTATAATTCCGTCTAGCTGAAAACTACTCAACTCCAACACATAACTATCGTACTTATCTTCAGCAACCTGCTCTGCAAAGCTTTTCCCAATATTACCAGCTAATCCCACATTCAAACCCGCCGATTTAAGCAAATGATACGTAAGCATCGTGGTGGTCGTTTTTCCGTTACTTCCGGTAATCCCTATGGTTAAAGCTTTAGTAAACGGAGCTGCGAATTCAATTTCAGAAATCACAGGAATCCCTTTCTCAACCAACTTTTTTACAATTGCGGCCTTTTCTGGAATGCCGGGACTTTTCATCACCACATCAGCATTTAAGATTAATGATTCTGTATGTTTTTCATCCTCCCAATCAATTCCGTTTTTTATAAGAACTTCTTTGTAACTGTCTTTTATTTTTCCAAAATCAGACACAAAAACATCGTATCCTTTTTGTTTTCCTAAAATGGCTGTTCCCACACCACTTTCGCCACCTCCTAATACTACCAATCTCATACTATCTTAATTTTAAAGTAACAATTGAAAGTATCGCTAACAAAATGGCTACAATCCAGAAACGGGTAACAATTTTACTTTCGTGGTAACCTTTTTTCTGGTAATGATGGTGTAAAGGCGACATTAGGAAAATTCTTCGACCTTCGCCAAAACGTTTCTTGGTGTATTTAAAATAACTTACTTGTAATACCACTGAGAAATTTTCCACCAAAAAGATTCCGCATAACAAAGGAATCAGCAATTCTTTTCGAACCGCAATTGCCAATACCGCAATGATTCCTCCGATAGTCAAACTTCCTGTATCACCCATAAAAACGGAAGCCGGATAAGAATTATACCATAAAAATCCGATAAGTGCTCCAGCAAATGCAGCTATAAAAACCGTCATTTCTCCCGAATTTGGGATATACATAATGTTTAAATAATTAGAGAAAATGATATTCCCCGAAACGAAAGTGAAAATCGCCAATGTGAGTACCGAAATCGCAGAAGTTCCTGCTGCAAGACCGTCGATTCCATCAGTTAGATTAGCCCCATTTGAAACCGCTGTAATGATAAAAATGACCACAGGAATAAATATTATCCAAGCCCATTTTTCATAACCATCTCCCATAAAGGAAAGCACTTCAGCATAATCAAATTCGTTATTTTTCACAAAAGGAATTGTTGTAGCAGTTGATTTTTCTTCAAGCGAAACCGGTGCTACTACTGTTTCTGTAGTTTGTTTAAAAATATCTGTTTTTCCGGTATCAGTACGAACAGTCACATGAGGATTGAAATACAAAACACTACCCACAATTAATCCTAATCCAACCTGACCTACAACTTTAAAAATACCTTTTAAACCTTGTTTGTCTTTTTTGAAAATCTTAATATAATCGTCAATAAAACCAATTGTGCCCATCCAAAGTGTAGTAACAATCAGTAAAACGATATAAATGTTATGCAATTTAGCAAAGAGTAATACCGGAATAAGAGTAGCAAAAATGATAATCAAACCTCCCATAGTAGGAGTTCCTGCTTTTTCATTTTGTCCTTCTAAGCCCAACTCTCTAATGGTTTCACCCACCTGTTGTTTTTGCAAAAACTTAATAACTCTTTTACCATAAATTGTAGACAACAACAATGATAGAATGAACGCTAATGACGATCTAAAAGTGATATATTGAAAAACTCCCGTTCCGGAAATATTTAATATTTTGTTGAAATAATCGAATAAATAATACAGCATAATTTCACTATTTATGTAGTTGTTCTAAAATCTCTTTTACAATTTTCATATCATCAAAATCAGTACGAATACCTTTTATTTCCTGATATGTTTCGTGGCCTTTACCGGCAATTAAAATGATATCATTTGGCTGAGCCAATTGACAGGCAATTTTTATAGCTTGTTTTCTATCAGTTACCGCGAAAACTTTTTTATGATTTTGAGGTGGCACCCCTTTTTCCATTTCGCTAATAATTTCTTCCGGATCTTCGTCACGTGGATTATCTGAAGTTAAAATGGCTTTATTACTCAACTCGGAAGCTATTTCTGCCATAATAGGACGTTTTGCCTTATCTCTATTTCCACCACAACCTACAATTGTAATTAATTGTTCGTTATTAGTTCGGACTTCATTGATGGTTTTCAACACATTTTCAAGTGCATCCGGAGTATGAGCATAATCAACAATGGCTGTAACATTCGAATCTGAAACGATATATTGGAATCTTCCTGAAACACTTTCTAATTCAGACAATAAACGTAATGTCTCTAGCTTATCCAATCCTAATTCGATTGCAGTGCCGTAAATTGCTAACAAATTATATGCATTAAAAACACCAATTAATTTTACCCAAACTTCATTTCCGTCAATCTTTAACAACAAACCTGACAACTGATTTTCAAGAATTTGAGCCTTAAAATCAGCATAAGATTTAAGTGCATAAGTTCTTTTTCTGGCAGCTGAATTTTGCAACATTACTATCCCATTCTTATCATCAATATTTGAAATTGCAAAAGCAGTTTTAGGTAAATGGTCAAAAAATGATTTTTTAACATCTCTATATTCCGCAAAAGTGGGATGATAATCCAAATGATCATGAGATAAATTGGTAAAAACACCTCCGGTAAAATGTAAAGCTTCTGTACGTTTTTGATGAATTCCGTGTGAACTCACTTCCATAAAACAATATTCAACTCCGGCATTAACCATTTCGTTTAAATAATGATTTATTGTAATTGAATCCGGAGTGGTATGTGTTGCTTTGAATTCTATATCATCCACTAAAATTTTAACCGTAGAAAGCAATCCTACTTTAAATCCGGCTTTCTTGAATAATTGATACAATAAAGAAGCTATTGTCGTTTTTCCGTTAGTTCCGGTTATACCTACCAATTTTAATTTTTCAGAAGGATTTCCAAAATAATTGGCTGCCATAAAGGCAAGCGCTTTGTTTGTATCATTCACCTGAACATAAGTCACATCGCTCACAAATTGCTCCGGAAAAGCATCACAAATAATAGCTTTCGCTCCTAAATCAATTGCTTTCTGAATATAATCATGTCCATCCGAAACAGTTCCACGAATAGCCACAAACACATCGTTAGATTGAATTTTTCTGGAATCAAAATCCAATTTTCCTATGGCAATATCAGTCGAACCATGAACGGCTTCGATTGCTACTCTATATAATATATCTTTTAATTTAATCACAATAATTCTAAGGTTATAGTTGTGTTTTTTCTAATATTTTGTCCCGCTTGTAAGGATTGATTTTTAACTTTCCCAATCCCTTTTGTCCTGACTTTTAAACCTAAATTTTCCAATAAAGCAATTGCATCCATCCCCGGCATTCCTTTTACGTTAGGAATAAACTGCTTTGATTTTTCAAGCTTTGCAAAATATTCGTTATAATGTTTCTCTTGTTTAGGCACTTTTCGGTCTAACTTTTTAATCTCATTAGTTGAAGGAACCTCAGTAAATATTTTTTGTGCAATTCGTTTAAAAACAGGACCGGCAACATCTGCTCCGTAATAATTATTCTTAGCTGTATTAGGTTTATGTACCACTACAATACAAGAATATTTTGGCGCATCAGCCGGAAAATAGCCTACAAAAGAAGAAGCATAATACAAACCTGTGCCGTCTCTTTTTCCATAATTTACCTGAGCTGTTCCCGTTTTTCCGGCCATAGGAAAATCTTTAGAATACAATTTGGAAGCCGTACCTTTCTTAACTACATTTTTAAGCACTGCTTTTAATTTAGCCAAAGTAACATCTGAACAAATTCTTGGATTAATAATCTCAGGTTCCATTTTTTTAATGGTTTTGTTCCATTCTTTGATTTCTGAAACAAATTGTGGTTTTACCATTACGCCATCATTGGCAACAGCATTATAAAAAGCCAAAGTTTGCATTGGAGTAACTGAAACTCCGTATCCAAAAGCCATCCATGGCAATGAAATATTAGACCAGTTTTTATCTGAAGGCTGCGGAATAAATGGACGTCCTTCTCCTTTGAAATCCATGTTCAAACGTTTATTCAAACCATAGGAATTAACGTGATTAACGAATTTAGAAGGATTATTTTTGTAGTTATTATAAACAGCTTGTACTAAAACGGTATTAGAAGATACTTCAAATCCTCTTGCCAAAGAAATTTTGCCATAACCGCCTTCATGTGAATCTCTCACCGATTTACCCGAATATTTGATAACACCTCCATGAGAATCATATACAGTAGTTGTATCGGCTACTCTGTCTTCCAAAATCGTCATTAAATCCACCAATTTGAAAGTAGAACCTGGTTCGTGCGATTCAGCAACCGCATAATTGGTAGTCTCATAATAACTGCCATCACTAGCTCTTCCTAAATTAGATATTGCTTTTACCTGACCGGTATGTGTTTCCATTACCACCACACAACCATGATCTGCCTGGTAATCCTCTAATTGTTTTAATAGCGCATGATGCGCAATATCCTGAATATAAACATCAATGGTTGAAATTACATCGTAACCATCCTGAGGATCTACCTCATTCATGTCTCGTATAGGTTTCCATTGCCCTTTGGCTATTTTTTGTTTTAAAATACGACCATCTTTACCATTTAGATATTCCTTATAAGCCCATTCGATACCTTTACCATCTGAATGTCCTGCATCGTATTTTCTTTCGTAACCAATAGTTCTCTCGGCAATTTTACCAATGGGATGTTCACGCACCGTTTTTTGATCAATAATGATTCCTCCTTTATAAGGACCTAATTCGAATAAAGGAAAACCCTTAATCTTCATATAATCGGTGTAACTTAAATCTCTGGCGATTAAAAAATAACGATTATTATTAGCTCTTGCTTTTCTTAATTCATTTTCAAAAAAATAAGACGATTTACCAAGAACAGTAGCCAAAGAATCAGCTAATGCATTTACATTTTTTTCAAAATTTTCTTTGGTTGGAGCCAAAGCATCAAAACGAATAATGTATTTAGGAATTGAAGTCGCCAGTAAACTTCCATCAGAAGAATAAATATTCCCTTTATTAGCAGGAATAACAAAATTCTTAACAGTTCTTTCTTTAGCTAATTCGCGGTAATAATCCCCTTCAACCCACTGAATATTAGTTAACTTAACAGCAATTGCTATTGCCATTAAAAAAATAGCACAAGCAACCAGATAAATTCGGTACGATATGTATTTATCATCTACTGCCATAATTTCTTAAGGAAACTTTTTTCTTCTTCTTTTTTAACTTTAATTTTTACCGGTGGTACAGTGGAAGGAAAGATTTGTCTTTCTTCCATTTTTTTAGAAACTGTTGACTCCATTCTTAGTTTCATCAATTCAGAACGTCTGTCTACAAACTCAGATCGTAATTCTTTCACTTCTGAAGTTAGTTCAGCAATTTTGAAAACTTTTTGTTCATACTGTTGTGTATTAGCAATCATGATAATAGCCAGAACAATTAAAAAAACAATAAAACGCCAATTCTTTATTGCATCGTCATCGATTAAAAATCTTGCTTTTAAAAGATTGTAAATACTCATTTTTATTGTTGTTTATTATATTTTTTCGGCAATTCTAAGTTTAGCACTTCTTGCTCTGTTATTCAATTTGATTTCTTCATCAGAAGGAACTATCAATTTTCCTATCAATTTAAATGGAACTGAAAAATTCCCATAAAAATCACGTTCCGGTTCTCCTTCAAACATTCCGTTTTTCATAAATCGCTTCACCAAACGGTCTTCTAAGGAATGATAGGAAATCACACTTAATCTTCCTCCCGGATTCAGAATTTCTAAAGATTGCTCTAAAAATTCTTTCAAAACATCCATTTCCTGATTTACCTCAATACGGATAGCCTGATAAATTTGAGCCAAAACTTTATTACGTACTTTTTCAGGCAAATATTTAGCTAAAGCTTCTTTTAACTCATCAGTAGTTTTTATTGGTCGGTGTTGTCTGGCCTCGATAATCGTTCTTGACAAAGCAGGTGCATTTTTCAACTCACCATAATCATAAAACACACGTCTTAAATTAGCATCATCATAATCATTAACAACCTTATAAGCATTAAGATCGTTTTTTTGACTCATTCGCATGTCTAATCCTGCATCAAAACGGGTTGAAAAACCTCTCTCAGGCACATCAAACTGATGCGAAGAAACGCCTAAATCTCCAAGAATTCCATCCACGGTTCTCGCTCCATAGAATCGTAAAAAACGTTTAATATATCTAAAATTCTCATTAATCAAAACAAAACGTTCGTCATCAATAGCATTTGCTAAAGCATCTTCATCCTGATCAAAAGCAAATAATTTCCCATTAGGACCTAAACGTCTTAATATTTCTCTGGAATGACCACCTCCACCAAAAGTCACATCTACATAAACACCATCAGGCTTAATATTTAAGCCATCTACTGTTTCCTTAAGTAAAACCGGATTATGATATTCCATTGTCCTCATCATTTATATTACCCATTACCTCTTCGGCCAAATCTGCAAAATCAACTCCATCATCCATCGACTTTTCATACAACTCTTTATCCCAAATTTCCACAATATTCACTGCTGATGAAAAAACAACATCTTTAGCAATACTAGCAAAACTCACCAAATCCTTTGGAACCAATAATCGTCCTAAAGCATCAATCTCAACCACTTTAACTCCAGCTGTAAACTTGCGGATAAAGTCATTGTTCTTCTTCACAAATCGATTTAACTTATTGATTTTTTGCATCATCAAATTCCATTCTTCCATTGGATACAACTCCAAACATGGCTGAAACACCGAACGCTTCAAAACGAATCCGTCCTGAAGTGAAGCAGCCAATTGCTTTTTCAAAGGAGAAGGTAACAAAACCCTTCCTTTGGCATCGACTTTACATTCATATGTCCCTACAATTGCATTCAAAAGAATCTTCATTAAATGATACTGAGCAAAAATATAAAAAATTTTACCACCTTTTACCACTTTTTACCACTTTGTTGATAAGTTTCCCCACTTCACCCCCAAAACCCCTAATTTTTAGACTATCAGAATATTAACCCAAATATCAATTCGAACACTGAAACAAATTCAAATCAAAAAAACACACAAAAAAACAAACCATTATTTACTTGAAAAACCTTAGAAATGACCCCAAAAAAGCCCCTCCACTGAACAACTTAAGAAGCAAGAATCATCAAAAACCGAGTAAAACCAAGAATTTATCTTCAAAAAATCTTTTCATAAAGTCTTTTTAACTGATTAAATCCTATATTTGTCGAAATTGAAATTCGCATTCAAAACGCATGGACAAAAACTATAAAAAAGAAGGCAAATACAGCTATTATGAGGCTGGCGAAGGTACTCCTATTGTCATATTACACGGCTTAATGGGAGGCTTAAGCAATTTTGATGGCGTTGCCAGTTACTTCTCTGACAAGGGATATAAAATTGTAATTCCGGATTTACCTATATACACCCAAAGCTTACTAAAAACCAATGTAAAGGCCTTTGCAAAATACGTCAAAGATTTTATCACTTTTAAAGGTTTTGACCGCGTAATTCTTTTAGGAAACTCTCTAGGAGGACATATTGCATTATACCATACTAAGATGTATCCTGAAAAAGTAGCTGGACTTGTAATAACAGGCAGTTCAGGACTTTACGAAAGCGCCATGGGTGACAGTTATCCTAAAAGAGGCGATTATGAATATATTAAGAAAAAAGCAGAAGACGTATTTTACGACCCTAAAATAGCTACTCCAGAATTAATTGATGAAGTTTATGCAACAGTAAATGACCGCATCAAATTAATTAAAACTTTGACGATTGCTAAAAGCGCAATCCGTCATAATATGGCTAAGGATTTACCAAAAATGCATGTGCAAACTTGCATTATTTGGGGAAAAAATGACAAAGTTACTCCTCCAGATGTAGCAACCGAATTCAATAAATTATTACCAAATTCTACTTTATACTGGATAGATAAATGCGGACACGCAGCCATGATGGAACATCCGGACGAATTCAATAATTTACTGGAAGAATGGCTTAAAAAAACAAATTTATAAGCCTTTTTTAAACAAAATATAAAATGAAAATCAATACCGCCGAATTTATTATCAGCAACTCCGAAGTAAGCAAATGTCCTAAAGACTTCTTGCCGGAATATGCTTTTATAGGCAGGTCCAATGTAGGAAAGTCATCATTAATCAACATGTTGACTAACAACAAAAATTTAGCAAAGACATCTTCAAGACCTGGAAAAACCCAACTAATTAATCATTTTTTAATCAACAAAAACTGGTTCTTAGTCGATTTACCGGGTTATGGATATGCTAAAGTTTCTAAGAAAACCAAATCGGTTTTTCAGCAATTTATTACCGATTATTTTGAAAAAAGAGAACAGCTTGCCTGCGCCTTTGTTTTAATCGATATTCGTCACGAAGCTCAGGCAATTGATATCGAATTCATGAGTTATATGGGTGAAAGCGAAATTCCTTTTTGCATTATTTTCACCAAAGCTGATAAAATTGGCAAGACCAAAATCGACTCCCATATTGCTGCTTACAAAAAACAAATGTTCAAAAACAACTGGGCTGAGATTCCTCCCTATTTTATTACTTCTTCTTCGGAAGGAACAGGAAAAGAAGAACTTTTAAACTACATCGACGAAGTAAATCAGGAAATTTTTAAAAACAACAGCGGGTTTTAAACTCCAATTTTAGAAATTCCAAATCCCAAAAATAAAATACAAAAAATCCCAAATTCCAGTTGTTATATTGTTGGAATTTGGGATTTTTGCTATTAGAGTTTTACCCCCTAACTTGAGTATTATTGTGTCAACTCTAATTTTTCTGCAAAATACTCACAGAAATCTTTCATAGTGGCCGACATTTTTTCATCACCCGTAGCACGATGAAAAGTATCCGACATAGCTACTAAAGTTTGATGAAAGAAAATCTTCATTTCATCCACCGGCATATCTTTGGTCCACAAATCGATACGCATGCTTTCTTTCGCCTTACTATCCCAAACCGATAACATGATCGCTTTTGACTCTTCCATTTCTACTCCGCCGTCTTTTGCCGTCCAATATAATTTTTCCGGAATACGGTTTTCATCTAATTCTACTAGAAAATTAATTTCTGATTTATGTGTATTTGACATTATTTCTTAGGTTTATAATTTGATTTTTCGAAAATTTCTTTTGCTGGTGTTTTCATTAATTGCGGCAAAGATACTTCATTATTTTTCATATACGAACGAACAATTTGCCATCCTATCCAAGCACCTACTCTTCCCGGAGATTCATTATCGATTTCTAAATAAAATTTAGAAAATGGCGCAGGACTTATAAATCGCGGGTTTAATTTGGAGTCATCATCATACAACAATTGTCCTTCAATAAAATAACGCCAAATATAACTTTCATTTTCCTGACACCACTTTAACTGCTCCAATGTATATCCCATTTTTTCTTCATCGGTATATTCTTCATCCAAAAGCGCATCTTTAAGATACAAGCCTTTACCGGCATAAATCATCGCTGCTAAAAAATTATTTTCCCGACTTGGCATAACTTGCTTTCTGGCAAAAGCTTCCACAGCATCCGGCAACAACTGCCTTGGTTCAAAATTCTGTTTGATATAATTAGGAAACTGATAAAATTTATGCTCCTTACCTAAATACATTTCTAAAGAAACAATCATCAAACTATCAGCATAGATTACTTTATTAGTATAATCCATTTCAGAAATAACCGTATATACTTTCTTAGGAATTTGGACTTTAGGAAAGTTATATTTAATTCGTTTTAAAACATCAACTAGCTCTGCTTTATAGGGATTAAAATCTGAAAATTTCTTTTGAACTTCTGCATACAATTCTCTCCATAAAGGATTTTGCATTTTATCTAACCAAACGCTATCATCATTTCCTTGAGGAAAGAAAAAAGGAAACTCTTTTTTAACTTTAGACAAGTCCTTAGGGGCAGTTTCGAAGAAAATTTTATCAAAACGAATCACCTCAATATCTAAAGGAACAGCTTCAACAGCTTTCATTTTATTATTTTTTTTGTCACAAGAGAAAAAAAAGAACAATAGTACTAAGGAAATTACATATGTTTTCATTTTATTTTAATTAAATTTGCAGCATTATAACAGGACAATCAACACATTACCTAAAAATCCTGCGCAAAGATACGTCCCTGATAGCTAAAATTTGAATTATTATGAGTAAAAAAAGCACCATTAAAGTTGAAGAAGTAAACAACCAAATTGTGAACTGGCTAAAATCTTATGCCGAAACTTCAAAAGTAAATGGTTTTGTTGTGGGAGTTTCTGGAGGAGTTGATTCTGCTGTTACCTCAACATTATGTGCTCAAACCGGCCTTCAGGTTTTATGTGTAGAAATGCCTATTCATCAACATCAAAGTCATGTAAGCCGTGCTCAGGAACATATAGCACAACTTAAAAAACGTTTTTCTAACGTTAGCAGCATCCATACTGACTTAACAACTGTTTTTGAAGCTTTCAAAAAAGAAGTTCCTACCAATTTTGAAGAAAACAAACTCAACCTGACTCTTGCAAATACCCGTGCCCGATTAAGAATGACTACTTTATATTATCATGCCGGAGTCCATGGTCTTTTAGTAGCCGGAACAGGAAACAAAGTAGAAGATTTTGGTGTTGGTTTTTACACTAAATACGGTGACGGAGGAGTTGATTTAAGCCCGATTGCCGATTTGATGAAATCAGATGTTTTTGCTTTAGCTGCATATTTACAGGTTCCTGAATCCATTTTAACCGCACAACCTTCGGATGGTTTGTTTGGGGATGAAAAAACAGACGAACAACAATTAGGTGCTTCCTACGACGAATTAGAATGGGCTATGCTCGAAGATGAAAACAATAACTCATCAGAAAACTACTCCGAAAGAGAAAAAGAAGTCTTTAAAATCTACAAAAGACTCAACAACAATAACAAGCACAAGATGAATCCTATACCAGTTTGTGCAATTAATCGGAATTAATACGATTTTATCTATAAAAAGTAGCTTCATATATTTTTTTTGACTATTTTTATTATAGAATTCATACAAAAACAACAACCCTAAAAAAAAAGAATTATGATTAAAGTTTGTCTTGCCGATAATTTTCCGGTAGTACATTTTGGAGTAAAGTCCTATTTCAAGGACCATGCAGACATATCAATTGCTGCCAATGTTGGTAGTTTTTTGATGATTAGAGATATCCTTTTGACAAAGGAAATTGATATCCTAATCTTAGACTTAGAACTTGAAGGACTTTCAAGTATTTTCGAGGTAAAATCGCTTTTAAAAGATTTTCCAAAAACTAAAATCATGATTTTCAGTGGACTTTCTGAACAAATTTATGCACCAAATGCAATTAAAGCAGGTGTGTCTGGATATGTTCATAAAAAAGAAAAACTGGAAACTTTGGGACAATCTATCATTAAGGTTCACCAAGGTAAAATTATCATGAACGAAACAGTTAAGAAAAACCTGGCTTTGATTGCAAAACAAAGCAAAAGCGAGCGTTTGTACCGTAAATTATCTAACCGTGAGGTAGAAGTTTTACGTTATTTAAGTGGTGGAAAGAAAAACCACGAAATCGCAGAAATTTTAGGCCTTAACGAAAAAACTATTAGTACTTACAAACTACGTTTATTAACAAAATTAAATGTTACAAACTTAGTTGATTTAGTAAACAAAGCTAAAAGTTTAGAAATCGTTTAATCTAGAAACGAGACATAACTCGACCGAGTTTTTTAGAAAAAGCACGAGTCAGTTCGTTATAGTCTCTTATCATCATCAAAGACTCCATATTATCCTGATCAGGAGATATGGAGTTTTTTAATTCCTCAATAATTCGCCCCACCAAGTACCATCTCATGGTTAGAATAGTTTCTGAAACATTTTGGGCAACCGTTTCCTGTTTGGTCTTAGGAAAAATATTCTGTCCCTCCCAATTATGCATTACCAAACGTTCATCTTCCATTAAAATATCTGTAACTTCCTGAGCATAATCTGGAGACAGTTGCATCAAATACTGCTCTAAACTGAATTTCTCGTTTTGTAAATAATAATTAATCAAGTCATTAAAAATCCCACGAAACAAAGGATTTGCTAACTCAACCTCATCTTCTTGTAAACTTAAATAAATGCGCTGAAAAACTTTATAGGATTTCATCTCAGTTACATTGACTATTTCACCTTCTTCATTAGTTTTCATCAAAACATCTTCAAACTCTTCCGTTTTATTTCCATAGAGAAGTAAAATCTCTATTATTTTACGTTCTAAACGATATAATACATCTACTTTCCCTGAAGGTTCACTTTGAAAACTTGGTTCTCCCGGATAATCCTCTGGAGGTCCAAATCGAGGATCTTCAGGATCTCCTCCTGCATAGCCAACATTATTTGGATTTTGATTTCTATGAACTTCAAATGGTTTTTGTTCTTGCTTTTGCTTTTTAGCAGCATCAGCAACATCTTTTTGAATCAACTGAGCTAAAGTACTCGTAAGCACCTGCTCTGAAATATCCATAATACGGGAACATTCCTGAATATAAACCTCGCGCTGAATTCGATCTGGAATTTTAGAAATACTTCCTACCATATCCCGAATCAAATCGGCTTTTTTGATAGGATCGTTCTTAGCTTCATCCATCAAAAGTGAAGCTTTGAACTGGATAAAATCTTTGGCGTTATTTTCTAAATAAGCTACCAAATCGTCATGCGGTGTTTTTTTGGCAAAACTATCCGGATCCTCTCCATCAGGAAAAGTACAAACTTTAACATTCATCCCTTCCTCCAAAATCAAATCGATTCCACGAACAGAAGCCCGAAGTCCGGCTGCATCCCCGTCAAAAAGTACCGTAATATTTCTGGTCAATCGGTTAATTAATCGAATCTGGTCAGGAGTCAAAGCAGTTCCCGAAGAAGCTACCACATTTTCAATTCCTGCCTGATTGAACTGAATTACATCGGTATATCCTTCAACCAGATAACAATTATTCAGCTTAGCAATAGACTGCTTGGCCTGAAAAATTCCATATAAAACCTTACTCTTATGATAAATTTCACTCTCAGGCGAGTTTAAATATTTTGCTGCTTTTTTATCGTTCGTTAAAATTCGGCCTCCAAAACCCAAAATCCTCCCGGACATACTTTGAATAGGAAACATCACGCGACCTTTAAATCGGTCAAAAGGACGGTCTTCCCTCGGAATAGTCAAACCTGTTCCTTCTAAAAATTCCATCTTATATCCTTTACCTAAAGCTTCTTTTGTAAAAGCATCCCAGGTTTCAGGCGAATATCCTAAACTAAACTTTTTAATCGTATCGGTAGTAAATCCCCTTTCTTTAAAATACGAAAGTCCAATTGCTTTTCCTTCTTCAGTATCTAAAAGAGTTTTATGAAAATAGTCTTTTGCAAATTCAGAAACAAGATACATACTTTCACGAGCATCCATATTGGCTTTTTCAGCATCTGTTTGCTCGGTTTCTTCAATTTCGATATTGTATTTTTTAGCCAGATAACGAATGGCCTCCGGATAGGTGAAATGCGAATGCTCCATTAAGAAAGCAACGGAATTCCCTCCTTTTCCCGAGCTAAAATCCTTCCAAATTCCTTTAGCCGGCGACACCATAAACGACGGAGAACGCTCATCAGAAAACGGACTCAATCCTTTAAAATTACTTCCGGCTCGTTTTAATTGCACAAAATCACCAATAACCTCCTCTACGCGGGCAGTTTCGAAAACAGTATCTATAGTCGCTTTTGAAATCAATTTTTAAAAGGATAAAGTTGGAAAGCGTCAAAGATACAAAGTTAATTTTGGATTATTAAAATGAAAAAGTGCTTCATTTCTGAAGCACATCTTCAAAACTATAGCTAAATCACAACGTCTAATTAAAATCAAATCGTAATCCTAAAGAAACATTATTTTGCTTTACAGGATTGTCTTTAAACAAAGGATTCAAATCATATTTTAAATACAGACTCGTTGCTTTGTAACCTATATAAGTACTTAATCCATAAATAAAAGTGTTCACGTTAAAATCTCCTCGCGTTTTTTCGATTCTATGATAATCATTTTGATCATATTCAAGGATTTGTTTTGACTTCAAATTAGCTCCAAAATAACCGCCTAAACCAAAACGAAAACTATTATGGGATTTAAAATAGGTCTTACCGTCTTTTACAGTTGGTTTAGTAAAATCAAATTCCAAATGCAGTGGAAAAACCAAATTTACATTTCTAAATCGAGCATCTTTTTGAGGGATTGTATTAGTCATTAAATCAGTTTGATTGCCATTAACTACAAAATAACGATTATCAGTAGGACGTAAATCATTATACATCAAAGAAAAACCATATTTGGCATGCAACAAATTGTGATTAGGGAATATTCTTGAATTAAGCGTCAAACCCCATTCGTAAAAACGAGATTGCATATATCTAAATTTTGAATTCGCCACTGCTCCATCTGTTAAGAGATTATTAACTCCTGTAGCGAAAACTAGTTGAGAGTCTGTTCTACTGTATTTTTTGATAGAGTCATTATGTTTTTTAAATTTTTCATGGTTTCTACCATCAGAGGTATGAAACAGTAAGAAATGAAAATCCTTGTCTGATTTCATATTTCCATCAACCTTTTCTTGAACCAAATTGTTTAAAGCTTCTTGTTCTTTTGCCACTCTGGATTCAATGTTTCTTGCTCGTACTTCTGCCAAAACTTTCTTTTTAGCCTCTGCATCATCTTTTGTAATTGATCCGTCTATCAACTGATTATTAAGAGCCTCCACTTCTGATTTCAAGGCTTCTTTTTCCTCTTTGGTAATAGCTTCAATTCTTGAAGCAATATCTTTTGCTCGTTTTTCAAATGTTTCCTGTCCTAATATTTCATTCACAAAAAGACATAGTAACAACACTAAGTAAACGTTTAAATTTCTCATGATAATTGAATTTAAAATGTAATTAATGATTTTATTCTTTGTTTCGATTTACAATTGCCTCCTTCACTTTAGAATAATTTTCAGCTACCTTACTGAAAACTTTTTGACGGAAAGTAGGCTCTAAATCGGTTTCAATTTGTTGTAATAACTGATTAGGATCGACGTGCACTTTCAATTCTGAATCATGATTATTACGCATTCTTGCCGATTTATCTACTCTGGCTAAGAGTTCTTCAACTGTAACAGCATTGGTTTGTGTGGAAATTGATTCTTGCCTTGCTTCTTGATTGATAACTACAACATCATCCACTTGATTAAGATTGTTTTTAACCGCAATTGTTTCTTGTTTCAACTTATAAGATGGATTGTTTTTTAAAACTGATTGTTGGACAACATTCTTTTTAGATTCTTTTTCACCTTTTATTAAATCCACATAATCCACAACTACACTTCCCGTTTTAGGAGCTACCGGATGCTTAATTACCACTCCATTTTCCTGATTCTCAATTGGATTTTTTTGCAAATCATAATAGGCTGTGCCAATCAATAACAAAGCAGTAAAACCTGCAGCTACATACAACCAGGGAAATTTAGTTTTTGGCTTTTCTGTTGCCGAAAGCATTGCATCTAGTTTATCCCAAGCATTTGCTGATGGCTGGATTTCCCGAGCATTCAACTGTGTTCTGAACTGCTTTTCAAATTTATTCGGTTCCATACTCATAATTTTTCAAAGTTGTAATCTGTTTTTGCAAAAGCTTTCTGGCATGCGATAATTGCGATTTTGAAGTCCCTTCATTAATTTGTAACATCTTGGCAATTTCCGGATGTTTATAACCTTCAATGGCATATAAATTAAAAACCATTTTATAGCCATCCGGCAAGCTGTCAATTAAAAACTGAATATCGGCTACTGAAAACTGACTCTCAATGGGACTAAAACTTTCTTCATCCTGTCCAATAATCAAATCATCTTCAATATATTTCAGCTTTTTGTGAACCCGGATAAAAGAAATACATTCGTTTACCATAATTCGCCTGATCCAGCCTTCAAAACTTCCTTTATGCTGAAAATTTTTCAAATTAGTAAACACCTTCATAAAAGCGGTAATCATGATATCTTCGGCTTGATGTATGTCTTTTATGTATTGACGGCAAACGGATAACATTTTTGGAGAAAATTGAGTATAAATCTGTTGTTGCGCCTGTCGATTATTTTCGACCGCTAAACGGATTAGTTCGTTTTCATCCTGATGTAAATTAATTACTTTCAAAGTTTTTATAAAGTGTTTCTATTAGCATAGACGATTTACAACCCGAAAAGGTTGTATGAAAGGTAAATTTATTTTAGATTTTATAAATTAAAAATCAAAAAAACGAATAAAATAAGGAGTTAAGAAAACGAATTAATATTATTTTTTTCTTTCAATAACGTAATTAACCATGATGGTTAGTGACGTTTTAAATTCAGAATCTGGGTAATTCTCTAGCAATTGTAACGCTTCTTGTTGGAATTCGATCATTTTATTTTCGGCGTAGGCCAAACCATTATTGTTTTTGACAAAAGCAATCACTTCTTTGACACGCTTTTTATCTTTATTATGGTTTTTAACCGAATTAATCAGCCAGGATTTTTCTTTAGAAGTACAATTATTTAAAACATGGATTAAAGGCAAAGTCATTTTCTGCTCTTTAATGTCGATTCCTGTTGGTTTTCCAATTGCATCATCGGTATAATCAAATAAATCATCTTTTATTTGAAAAGCCATACCTATTAATTCACCAAACTTGCGCATATTTTCTACCTGAACTGCATCTTCCGAAACCGATTTGGCTCCTAAAGCACAACAAGCCGCAATCAATGTAGCGGTTTTTTTTCGGATAATTTCGTAGTAAACTCCTTCGGTAATATCTAATCTTCGAGCTTTTTCTATTTGCAATAATTCGCCTTCACTCATTTCGCGAACAGCGACAGAAATAATTTGAAGCAAATCAAAATCACCGTTATCTATAGAGAGCAGCAAACCTTTAGACAACAAATAATCGCCAACTAAAACAGCAATTTTATTTTTCCAAAGTGCATTTATCGAGAAAAAACCACGACGACGGTTACTATCATCCACTACATCATCATGCACTAAAGTAGCTGTATGAATCAATTCAATTACCGATGCTCCGCGATAGGTTCTTTCATTAACTGTTCCTTCCGAAACCATTTTAGCCACTAGAAAAACAAACATCGGACGCATTTGTTTTCCCTTGCGATTAACGATATAATACGTAATTCTGTTTAACAACGCCACCTGAGAAGACATTGATTCATAGAACTTTTTTTCAAAAAGTTCCATTTCTTTAAATATGGGCTGTTTTATTTGAGAAGTAACATTCATTTAGGTTTCAAATATAGTGTTTTTCGAATAAAACAAAAGCCAATTTAGCATCTGAATATTGTTTTTATGCTTCTTTATTTGCCAATTGTCCGCAGGCGGCATCGATATCTTTTCCCCTACTTCTTCTTACTTTTACAACAACACCAATAGATTCCAATCCTTTGATGTAAGCATTAATTGCTTCTTCAGAGGCTTGCTGAAATTCCCCGTCATCAATAGGATTATACTCAATCAGATTCACTTTACAAGGAACATATTTACAAAACTTAACCAATGCCTCTACAGCTGCCTTGTTGTCATTAATTCCTTTCCAAACTACATACTCGTATGAAACTTTACTTCGTGTTTTTCTGTACCAATATTCCAATGCTTCACGTAAATCGGCTAATGGAAAGTTTTTTGAGAAAGGCATAATACGGGCTCTAACCTCATCAATTGCAGAATGTAAAGAGACTGCCAATTTGAATTTTACCTCATCATCAGCCATTTTCTTAATCATTTTTGGAATACCAGAAGTCGAAACCACAATACGCTTAGGCGACATCCCTAATCCTTCTTCCGAAGTAATCATGTCAATTGCTTTGATTACATTATTGTAATTCATCAATGGTTCACCCATTCCCATAAAAACAATATTAGACAACGGATGATTAAAATACAAGCGACTTTCTCTGTCAATAGCCAACACCTGATCGTAAATTTCGGCTGGTTCCAGATTACGCATTCTTTTTAAACGGGCAGTTGCACAAAAATTACAATCTAAACTACATCCCACCTGACTGGAAACACAAGCTGTTGTACGGGTTTCTGTTGGAATCAAAACCGATTCCACTACCAAGCCATCATGCAATCGAACTGCATTTTTAACCGTTCCGTCATCCGAACGCTGCATAGTGTCAACCTTAATATGGTTGATTACAAAATGTTCTTCCAGCATATTACGGGTAGCTTTTGAGATATTGGTCATATCTTCAAAACTGTGAGCTCCTTTGCTCCACAACCATTCATAAACCTGATTTCCGCGAAATGCTTTATCTTTATTAGCCACAAAAAAATGGCGTAATTCTTCTTTAGATAAGGCTCGTATGTCTTTTTTATCGATTTGCATGCTGCAAATTTAATCACTATTTGTTGATTTATAACATCAATTCATATAAATGCTCAGGTGTTGTTTTTATAATTTGATAACTTTGTTCAAAATTGAAAAAAGATCTAAAATGCATTTCATATCACCAGAACTCGAAGATTACGTTGAACAACATTCAGAAAACGAACCAGAATTATTAGCGGCTTTAAATAAAGAAACCTATCAAAAAATTCTTCTACCAAGAATGTTAAGTGGTCATTTTCAAGGACGGGTTTTAAGTATGCTATCAAAACTGATACGCCCAGTAAACATTCTTGAAATTGGGACTTACACCGGTTATTCGGCTTTATGTTTATGCGAAGGAATGCAGGAAAGTGGCGTTTTACATACTATTGACATCAAAGAAGAATTAGTTGATTTTCAGAGAAAGCATTTTGATAAATCGCCTTGGGGCAAACAAATTGTGCAACATTTAGGAGAAGCTATTGACATCATACCTACTTTGGACATCAAATTTGATCTGGTTTTTATTGATGCCGATAAAGAAAATTATTTGAATTATTTTGAATTAATTGTCCCAAGAATGAACAAAGGCGGTATCATTTTATCAGATAATGTTCTTTGGAGCGGAAAAGTTCTGGAACCTCTTAATCCAAAAGACATTAGTACTAAAGTTTTACTGGAATACAATCAATTATTAAAAAATGACCCAAGGGTTGAAACCGTTTTACTTCCAATTCGTGATGGATTAACAGTGAGTAGGATTCTTTAAAAATAATCAATTATATAGAAAAGCGCATATTCAAAAAAACTAATGAATATGCGCTTTTTGTATGTCTTTTGTTAAAAAATTAAAGCGGAAAATATTTAATTTGAGTGTATTGATAGATTCTGTAAATAATTAAACCTGTCATTGTACCAAAAAGGTAACCACACAAAATATCTATAGGATAATGCAACCCTAAATAAATACGACTATAAGCAAAAATCAAAGGCCATAAAAACAATAAAAATGCATACTTAAAATAAGGCTTTAATAAATGATACACAAACATTGCCACCGCCATACTATTTGCTGCATGTCCAGAGAAAAAGCTAAATGATTTTGAGGATTTTACAATTCGGATAATGGAATGAATATCAGGATTATTACACGGACGTAATCTTTGAAATCCATACTTAAACAAATTTGTACATTGGTCTGTTATTAAAACCAAAACAGCAATAAACAACAATACCTGAAGTGTTTTTTTTCCTCCTATTTTTTTATAAATAATATATAGTAAAATCAAAAAAAGCGGAGTCCAATGCGTTTGCTTGGTAATAAAAAGCCAAAGTCCGTCATAAGACTCTGAACCAAGCCCATTTAAATAAACAAATAGCTTAACATCTAAAGAAAGGAGCTTTTCTAACATTAGAGACTACGTTTTACTGGACCTGCAATATCTTCAATATCCTCCTTCAGTTTTGTTGCCTGAACAACTGAATCACCTAGAAGATCTTCTTTTACTTTATTGATTTGAGTATTAATTCCACCTGTCATTTCAGTTAAAGATTTTGCATCTAAACCATTTTCTTCAGCACCTTTTTGGATTTCGTTCTTTATATCATTAGTTGCATTTTTTAATTGCGCCATAGCTTTCCCCATAGTACGTGCTATTTCTGGTATCTTATCAGAACCAAACAACAACAAAACCACAAACATTATAAAAACTAATTCACCTCCTCCAATACCAAACATATTCTGTATTTTTTTTTGGCAAATATACCAAATTTAAAAAAAGTCTTCCTTTAATTTTTTCATAAAATAAGACAAGCTTCCTACTTACAAATTATCGTGTCTCACACTAATATTTCACCTATACTGAGTGATTTTTTTGTATTCTTCATTTTTAGTAATTAGGAAATCCATCAACTTAAACTCTTGATTTGGTTGCATTAACACTCTTGATTTCGAATCATTTTCACAATAAATCAAAAACAATTTAATTTCATCATCCTTAAGATGTAATGTATTTGAAAAGAAGGAATAATTCACTTTATTCATCACCACTTCTGAAAAACTGGTGTCTTTATAGAAATCTGTTTTTTGCGGATTATTTTTTCTTAAAACTCCAATAACATCTTTATAAATTCTAACAAAATCCACTCCATTTTCAAATGATCCGTTTGGAGGCAACAGCCTGTTTTTTGGTGATGACTTTTCATCATCAAAATATTTCAAATCCACATATTTCTGAGTATTCCCTTCAATAGGACTTAATTCCCTCTTCGCTAAAACAAGTACTTCGGCTAACTCATTTGTAAAAACATCTAGTTCAACTACAAATTTTGATTCTATAAAATCCTTTGCTTTAAGCACTATTTTTTTAGACTTAAACATCAAACTTGAAATGACTAAAGTATCATTTGCTTTAGCCTGGATTTTAAAAGAACCATATTGATTTGCTAAAGTTCCCGTATTTGAATTGGCATTAAAAACAATAACATTTTCTACAGGAACCAAATCATTCCTAACCTGACCTTGCAAAATTATTCTAGCTCCTATTTGACCCCATGAAATCTGACCGAATAGAATAAAAAACAGAAGCATTATTTTAGTTTCCATATACAGCTATTTTTATTACGACTTTAAAATCAATGAAATAAAAATTAATGTTCCATTTAGAAATAAACTTTCCAAAACAGAAACAAACAATCTTTTTAGGTAAAGTTACAAGATTTACTGCACAAAAATTAAACAACTCCTGATTTTTACACAAGAATAAAATACAATTTTCAAAAATTAACTGTAGATTTAACCGACTTTATTTATTCTCAACCGCTATAATCTCTTTGTATTTCACAGCCAATTCTCCAAGCAAAAATTCAATTGAGGTTTTATTCTTAGTATCCAGAATTTTAGTGAATTTTTGATTGTCGACCACATAAAATTTAAAACCGTTTATATAATCAACAGGAAGATGCAACGTATTAATAAAATGCTCTTTTCCAAACATTTTTTCTAACAAAGCCATGTAAGATTCTTTCTTCTCAACGGCAATTTCTTTTTTCAACATAGCCGTTCGCCCAGAAATTAAATTCAATACCGGATCTAAACCCAGAGGATTCATTTTATACGAAGCAGCTGTTGCGTATTTCCTTTCAGCTGGAGTGTATGTTCTAATATTGGGAGATACAATCCTAAGAGAAACAGCATTGATATTATTGTAATTTCGAACCAATACCTCATTTAATTCATGAACAACAGCTACCAAATGAACATTTAAAACTTTACCTTCAAAATCTTCAGGACACAACACCACTTCTTTTCGTTTAAATTGCAAACCTGAAAATACTAAGGTATCGCCAGCACTGGCTTTTATCTCAAAATCCCCAACCTCATTTGTAAAAACTGTCTGCTCTGTCTTCAAATTAATTACATATATACCCTCTAAGTTTGAAACATACGCATTTACTTTTCCTTTTAAGTCATTAGAAGTATTATTTTGACCAAAAGAAACAACAACAAATAAAATTAAAAAAGCGACAATAAATTTACGCATCTTACTGTATTTCAAAAGGTAAAATTAATCTAAGCTTATCCCAATTTATTACTAAGGAGCTGATAAAAATTTGTTAACAATCACTACCTTTTCAACCAGCAATCATTAATTTTAATTTCAAAAATAATACGAATGAAAAATTTACTCTTAGCCAGCACTTCAACTTTACACAAAAGTGACTACCTGGAATATTTATCAACCGAGTTAAGACAGCATTTTAAAAATTGCAAAACAATATTATTTATTCCTTATGCGAGACCTAACGGCATCACTCATGAAGAATATACTCAAAAAACAGCTTTGGCTTTTGCCAAAATAAATATTAATGTCAAAGGAATCCATGAATTTGAAAATCCGACTTTAGCTATTAAAGAAGCAGATGGAATTTTTACAGGAGGCGGAAATACTTTTTTACTGGTTCAGCAACTGTATCACCATAAAATCATGACCGTATTAAAAGAAACGCTAGAAAAAGGGACACCATATTTAGGTACAAGTGCCGGAAGTAATATTGCCGGACTTAGCATGCAAACCACCAATGATATGCCTATAATTTACCCACCAAGTTTCCAAACACTAGGATTAATACCTTTCAATTTAAACGTCCATTATTTAGATAAAGACGAACAATCCTCACATATGGGAGAATCTCGTGAAACAAGAATAAAAGAATTCCATGAGTTTAACAATTTTCCGGTTTTAGGATTAAAAGAAGGAAGTTGGCTGGAAATAAAAAATGGCGAAATCAATTTAAAAGGAGGCCTTACAGCTAAATTATTTAGAAAAAATCACTCTCCAATTGAAATTACATCAGAAACCGAACTTAGTTTTATTCAATAAACATGAAAAAGCCGATACTAAAAAGTTTCGGCTTTTTCATATCTTATGCTTAATGTTCTAAAATACGCTGGTAAAAAAAGGATCAATCTCAAAACCTGGGGGCAAATATTTAAAAAAAAAGAAGAACTTTGTCTTTATAAGAATTATTGATGACTTCTATAGAACTTTTAAAATTTATGCTGCCTGATTTTTTAGTAGAA
>NZ_JBBYHU010000036.1:0-40805 GCF_038289905.1 Flavobacterium flavipallidum
TGCAAATGTAAAACGCTTTTCAAAATCTCACAAGCTTTTTTTAAACTTTTTTTTCAAACTCTCGTTTTACTTTATTACTTATTATTAGCCTGTATTTCTTAGAACGTTTTCGCTGTTGCGGGTGCAAAAGTAGAACCTTTATTCGATTAAACAATAGATTTTATCTACTATTTTTGATTTATTTTTTAATCAATTGAAAACCTGATGCTTATTTTTAAAAGTTTTTTAGGTTTGTAGGAGTTTGGACAGACGAACACCATGATTTATGGCTTTTCGTAAAGATTCGCTAAAGGGGTTTCCTGAATTTAGTGCAAAAAAGTTCTTTTTACCTCAATCCCATAGCCCTGACCTGCCTGCCGGCAGGCAGGTAGTAGCGAAAATCCTTGTTTGCCGGCGTTCGGTAAACAAGATTGTAGCCGATAGCAGGAAAAAGCTCCAAAAAAAACCACTCTTATATATGTATAGAGTTTCAAAGAAGACATAAAAAAACCTGTCTCATTTAGAACGAGACAGGCCTTATAATTTAAACTAACTCTGTTTAACTTTATTATTTAGTCGAAAATTTGAAAGCAGTTTTAGTTTTGTATGTTTCTCCGGGATTTAAAACCGTAGTTGGGAAAGCTTTTTGATTAGGTGAATCTGGATAATGTTCGGTTTCTAAACAAAGACCCGTTCTGTGTGCATAGGTTTTCCCATCTCTTGTTGGCAAAGTTCCATCTAAGAAGTTACCAGTGTACAATTGAATTCCTGGTTCATCTGTATACACTTCCATCACTCTTCCGCTTACAGGCTCATAAACTGAGGCAGCAAAACGGAAACCTTTATCCTGATTATTTAACACCCAACAATGATCATAACCTTTTCCTCTTTTTAATTGCTCGTTAGCCACTTCAATATCTTTACCAATCGCTTTTGGTGTTCTGAAATCGAATGGTGTACTAGCAACATCATCCAACTTACCTGTAGGTATCAAAGTTTCATCAACCGGAACTAATTTATCAGCATCAATAGTGATTACGTTATCCAAAATCGTTTTTGAAAAATCACCTGAAAGATTGAAATAAGAATGTTGAGTCAAGTTCACCACTGTCTTTTTATCAGTAGTAGCTTCATAATCTACTTCTAAAGTATTATCAGACTTTAAAGTATAAGTTACAAAAACCATTAAGTTTCCAGGGAAACCTTCTTCCATATCTTTTGAAACATATTTTAACTTTAAAACACCATCAGCTCCACCTTTAACTTCAACAGCTGTCCAGATTGCTTTATGAAAACCCATTGGTCCACCATGTAAACTATTAGGACCGTCATTAGCAGCCAATTTGTATTCCACTCCATCTAAAGAAAATTTAGCTTTACCAATACGATTTCCGTATCTTCCAATTAAGGCTCCAAAAAACGGATTATCTTTAGTGTATTGTTCGAAATTATTAAACCCAAGCACCACATCTTCAGAAACACCTGCTTTGTTTGGCACTTTTAGAGAAGTAATAATTCCACCATAGGTCATAATATCTACTTCCATCCCTTTTTGATTTTTCAGCTTATAGCTTTCAATCTTTTCTCCTTTGGTCGTAGTACCGTACTCTGATTTTTCAATGGTTACACTATCTTTTTCAGCAACATTTTGTTCTTGGTTTTCTTTCTTATCCCCTTTACATTGAACAGAAAGTCCCACTGTAGTAGCAACTACTAAACTTAAGACACAACTTCTTAATAAATTCATATTTTTTATTTTATTGGTTAATAGAAGAAGTCATAAAGCTAAAAAGAATTTCCTTTCAACTTTATGACTTTATTATTTTAGTTCCTAACTAAGATTACAATCCCGTTTGAAATAAATGGTAGTAAGCTTCATTTGCATTCAAAGTTTCTTTGAAAGAACGAATCTTAGTATCGTTATCGATTACTACTAATTCGATTCCTGCAATATCAGCAAAATCTTCCATAAACTCAGTAGTTACCGCTTGACTGTAAACTGTATGGTGAGCACCACCAGCTAAAATCCAAGCAGTAGCAGCGATATCCAAGTTTGGTTTACAATCCCAAAGTACACGAGCTACCGGTAATTTTGGTAAATCAGCCATTGGTTTTACAGCAGTTACTTCGTTAACGATTAAACGGAAACGAGTTCCCATATCTACCAATGAAACATTGATTGCATCACCTGCAGGTGAATTGAATACTAAACGAACAGGATCTTCTTTTCCACCAATTCCTAATGGGTGAATTTCGCAAGAAGGTTTTCCGTCAGTAATCGAAGGACAGATTTCCAACATGTGAGAACCTAAAACATACGATTTCTCAGGTGTAAAGTGATACGTATAATCTTCCATGAAAGAAGTTCCTCCTTCAAGACCAATGTTCATTACTTTTAAAACACGAACCATAGCAGCCGTTTTCCAGTCACCTTCTCCACCAAAACCGTAACCATCAGCCATTAAACGCTGAGTTGCAATACCTGGTAATTGTTTTAATTCTCCTAAGTTCTCGAAAGTATCAGTGAAAGCACCAAAACCACCTTCTTCTAAGAAAGCTCTTAAACCTAATTCGATTTTAGCAGCATCTAATAATGATTGTCTTTGCTCTCCTCCTACTTGTAATTTTGGAGCTAAATTGTATGATTCTTCATAAACAGCTACTAAAGCATCTACTTGTGCATCAGTAACTAATTTCATTTTATTAACGATATCAGACGAGTCGTATCCGTTTACAGAAACTCCAAAACGAATTTGAGCTTCCACTTTATCTCCACAAGTTACAGCAACTTCACGCATGTTGTCACCAAAACGCGCTACTTTTAAGTTTTGCATTTCGTCCCAACCTAAAGCTACTCTTGTCCAGTTCCCTAATTTTTGTTGAACACGTACATCTTCCCAGTGACCTACAACCACTTTACGTTTTTTACGCATTCTTGACATGATGTAACCAAACTCTCTATCTCCGTGAGCTGATTGGTTTAAGTTCATGAAATCCATATCGATAGATGCCCATGGAATTTCAGCATTGTATTGTGTATGTAAGTGACATAATGGTTTTTTAAGAATACTCAAACCATTGATCCACATTTTAGCTGGTGAGAAAGTGTGCATCCAAGCAATAACTCCAATACAGTTTTTGTTTGTATTTGCTTCCAAGCAAATATCAGTAATCTCACTAGGAGATTTTGCTACCGATTTGTAAACTACTTTTACAGGAACGTGAGATGAAGCATCGATTCCTTTAGCAATAGCCTGAGAGTGAACAGCAACTTGTTTTAAAGTTTCTTCTCCGTATAAATTTTGGCTACCTACTACAAACCAAACTTCTTTTTTAGAAATATCTATCATTTTTTATTTATTGTTTAATCGTTTATTTATGTGTTTTTGAAATCAAAATTTACTGTCCGTAATACGAATCTTTTCCGTGTTTACGTTCGTAATGTTTTTTAATTAAAGAATCCTTCAATCTTGGAGCAGCCGGATTAATTTGCAAAGTCAAATAAGCCATTTCAGCACAAACCTCTAATACTTTAGAGTTATAAACTGCTTTAGCTGCATTTTTCCCCCAGGCAAATGGACCGTGATTTCCAAGTAAAACCATTTCTACTTCTTCATAAGAAAGATTTTTTTCTTTGAAACAATCCAAAATCTGGATTCCTGTATTGTGCTCGTAGTTTCCTTCGATAAGATGATCAGCCATTGGAGCAGCACATGGAATATCAGCTGTTAAATGATCCGCATGAGTAGTTCCAAAAATTGGAATATCTCTTTGAGCCTGAGCCCAAGCCACTGAATAAGTAGCGTGAGTATGAGCAATCCCACCGATATTTGGCCAGTGTTTGTACAAATAAGCATGAGTTTTAGTATCAGAAGAAGGACGTTTGTCTCCTTCGATAATGTTATTATCAAAATCAACAATAACAATATCCTCAGCTTTTAAATCTTCATAAGGCACACCACTTGGTTTAATAGCAAAAACGCCATTTTCTCTGTCAACAGCACTTACATTTCCAAAAGTATATACTACTAAATTCAATTCATTTAGTTGCATATTAGCTTCGTAGCATTCTTGTTTTAACGCTTGAAATTTTGAACTCATCTTATTTATTATTTTGTTATTGATTCAACGAACTGACTTAATTCTGAATAAGAATCCATCAATTCCTGGTATTTTTCAATTTTATCAGCCTGAGGGAAATATTCGCTTTCAAAATCACTTCCCATTTTTTTAGCCGCTTCAATTACATTTGGATAAATTCCGGCAGCCACAGCAGCATAAATAGCAGCTCCTAAAGCAGGCGCCTGATCAGAAGCACAAACTTTAATTGGTTTGTTCAGTACGTTAGCCAAAGTTTGCATGATAAATGGCGATTTTCTAGCCACACCGCCAATTCCGATAACGCTATCAATACGAACACCTTCTTCCTCAAAACGATCTACAATTTTCTTAGAACCAAAACAAATTGAGTTGATTAAGGCTTTGAAAATATGTGGTGCTTTCGTTCCTAAAGAAAGATTCGTCATTGCACTTTTCAATCCTTGATTAGCATCCGGAGTTCTACGACCGTTTACCCAATCCAGCGCCGTTGGAATACTTTCTGACAACGGAATTGCTTCTGCCTGTTCGGTCAAAGTTTTGATGAAATTAGATTCTACCTCTTCTTTCAACTTAGCTTTTTGCTCAGCAGATAAAACTTCAGAAGTATACACTAAATTATTCAAAGGCCATGACAAAGTATCTTTGAACCAAGCCAAAACATCTCCAAAAGCAGATTGTCCTGCTTCTAAACCGATGTATCCAGGAATCACAGAACCATCAACCTGTCCGCATATTCCTTTCACTGTTTTACTTCCCACAGCTTCTTGAGAAGCCACAATAATATCACAAGTTGAAGTTCCCATTACACGAACTAATGCATGCTCATCAATTTTAGCACCTACAGCTCCTGAATGTGCATCAAAAGTTCCAACAGCAATAATAGTATCGGTAGTTAATCCTAATCTTGTTGCCCATTCCTGGTTTAATTTTCCGGCAACTAAATCTGAAGTATAAGTTTCATTGTATAATTTCCCTCTTAATTGAGCCAAATAAGGATCTAATTTTGTCAGGAATTCTTCCGGTGGTAAACCATTCCAGTCTTCGTGCCACATTGCTTTATGCCCTGCTGCACAACGGCTTCTTTTAAAAGTAGCTAAATCTTTATCGTCAATTAACAAGAAAGTCATGTAATCACAGTGCTCCATCCAAGAGTGAGCTGCATTTTTCACCGCTTCGTCTTCACGAACAATGTGTAGAATTTTTGCCCAAAACCACTCAGAAGAATAAATTCCTCCTTCATATTTGGTAAAATCTTCACCTCCCCAGGAAGCAGCTAATTCATTGATTTCGTTCGCTTCGTTGATAGCGGTATGATCTTTCCACAAAATCATCATCGCATTTGGATTATGCTCAAATTCTTTGGTTAAAGATAATGGAGTACCATCGACAGTTACAGGAATCGGAGAAGAACCTGTAGTATCGATACAGATACTTTTTATTTCTGATGGATTAACATTTGCCTGAGCAACAACTGATTTAATTGTTGATTCCAATCCCTCAATATGATCCAAAGGATGCTGACGGAATTGATTAATTGACGGATTACAATATTCATTGTTTTTCCATCTCTTATAATGACAAACGTCTGAGGCTAATTCCTGCCCGTTTTCGGTATCAATTAATACGGCACGAACTGAGTCTGAACCGTAATCTAAACCTATTACATAATTTTTCATCTTCATTTTTTAAAATATGGCTACAAATATATAATAAAAAAACATTAAGTGTACCACTTACACTTAATGTTTTTATTAAATTTTTAATAAATTTAGTTAAATTATTTTTTGACTAAAATTAGCCATTAAAATTTCAACTATTTCAACTTTAATTTCAATACTACAAAAGAATAAGCTGGCATATTCACAACTGCTTTTTTCCCAGCTGTTTTATACTCTTTTTCAACAGGAATAATTTTTGTTGGCTCCGCCAAAGTATTATAATCATCTAACTTTTCATGAGTCAGCACAATCATTTTTCCTTTAGACTCTACTCCATTTCCTGACAAATTAATCGAAAGACCCTGAACTTTAGCTGAAGTATTTACCAATTTCACAATCAGTTCTTTTTGGTTCGCATCTTTGGCTGCCGAAGCATACAAATCATTTTGTCCTGTCAGGGCTTTTCCATCCTTAGTGATTGATAAAACATCTGTTCCTTTATTATTAGAATACAATTTTTGTACATAATAATTAGCCGTTCCGTAAGAATTCAAATTATCAAACCAAATCATATCAGGAGCCCATTGATAAGCCTCAACATGAGCCATTAAAGGCGCATAAGAAGTTAAATGAACCACATCGGCATTACGCTCTAAACCAGTCATAAATGCTGATTCTGAAAGTGCTGACAACCAGTTATTTTCTTTCATTCCGTCTTCAACTCCTTTTGGATGTGCTGCATATTCACCTGCGAAAACCTTAGGTCCTTTACGGTCATAATTATCGTAACGTGCAGCATTATCTTTAAACCAATCCGGATTTTTATAATAATGTTCATCAATAATTTCGGCATTCATTTGTTTCAACTCCTCCCATCCATAATCAAACATTACTCCATCAGGTGAAGGTCCTGAACCGGAAACAATCGTTATGTTTGGGTATTTGGCTTTTATAGCTGCTGCAAAAACTTTATATCGTTCAATATATTGTGGCCCCCACTGTTCGTTACCCACACCGATGAACTTCAGATTAAATGGTTTAGGATGTCCCATATTGGCACGTAATTTTCCCCATTTAGTAGTTACAGCGCCATTGGCAAATTCAATTAAATCCAAAGCATCCTGAACATAAGTATCTAATTCTTCCATAGGCACTAATTCACCTGAATTATACTGACAGGCAATCCCACAACTTAAAATGGGTAAAGGTTGCGCACCTAAATCTTCTGAAAGCTGGAAATATTCAAAGAAACCTAAACCAAAAGACTGGAAATAATCAGGAGCTTGCTTGTTTTTAAACTCCACATTCCATCGATTAATCATCGTTTCACGGTCTTCAACAGGTCCAACTGTTTTTTTCCATTGGTATCTGTTATCCAAAGTCATTCCTTCAACAATACAACCTCCTGGAAATCGGATAAAACCCGGTTTCAAATCGTACAATAACTGAACAATATCTTTTCTCAAACCATTCTTTCTGTTTTTCCAGGTCTCCTCAGGAAAAAGTGAAATCATGTCTAAATCGATAATTCCAGTTCCTTCAAAAGTAATTTTCAATTGGGCTTTCGCTTCTGTAGCTGTTGCTGTAAGCTGAACCGAATAATTTTTCCATTCAGCAGCTGTTGGCGTAATTGCCGTTTCTCCTAAAACATTTTTGTTAGCATCTATAAATTGGATGATTATCTTTTTGATTGCATTATCATGATTGGCTGCTTTTAAAGAAAGATTGTATTTCGCATCCTTCTTAATTCCCATCCCCCTGAAACCTTCATTAATAATTTGGTATCCTTTATCATTATTAATTGTAACTCTGCAAAAATCATCATTCTTTTGATTTTGATTCGCTCGCATCGGCAAGGCTAATCCAGAATCTTTGTTCATGGAATGCGTGTTGCTATTAGGTTGCAACCATCCCATCATCGGTGCATTAAATTCAAATGAGCGGTTTTTTACCATTTCGGCATACAAACCACCATCAGCAGCAAAATTGATATCTTCAAAAAAGACACCGTACATCGTAGGTTGAATTTTGGCTACCGACTTTGTCAAATCGACATTAAGATTTGTTTTTTGAGCATTTGCTAAAAAACTACTCAATAATAAACCGTAAAAGGTTGTTTTGGTTAATAAATTCATTTTCATGTATTAATCGTGCTTTTTTAGAATAAGAATTAACAAGGACAAATTTCACATAAAGATAAAATTTGCCCTGTATACTTTTTAATTATATTCGAAAACTGGTCTTCCGTTTTCATCAAAATTTAATTTCATCATTCTCGCATGGCGATTAGGATCGTATAAAGGATCTGCAATGATTTCTTTCAAAGGTCTTTTATCTGATGCAGGCACTACTTTTGGATCACCAACCGCTTTTTCATAATCTCTCGCATGATAAATTACTAATGGTGCTCCGTTTTTATCAATTGTAAAAGAGTTATGTCCGGGACCATAAATTCCTTTTGACACATCGGTTTTTAATACCGGATATCTTGATTTTTTCCAGGAATTTCTGTCTAATAAATCAGCATTTTCATCTGCTTCCATCATTCCCATAGCGTAACATGCACCTGTAGCACTTGCCGAAAAAGTAATATAAATTTTTCCTTTGTTTTTAATTACAGCCGGACCTTCATTTACCCAAAAATCGATGCGTTCCCAATCATAATCCGGAGTAGTTAGCATAAACTGAACTGTTTTTAGTTTTATAGGAGATTCCATTTCGGCTAAATACAAATTAGAAGCAGCGAACTGTCCACCGGTTTTTTCTGCCCAACAGAAATAGCGTTTGCCTTGATGTTCAAACACAGTACCATCTAAAGAAAAATCAGTAAAACTTTTTGGATCTGCATCAGCAGCCTGCATTTGTCCCAACTCAATCCACTTGTCATGCAAAGGATCCTGACCTGTACACTCCAAAACATATGGTCTTAATTTCCAAATATCGTCTTCTTGGCTTGCTGCAAAATACACATACCATTTTCCATCTAAATAATGAATTTCAGGAGCCCAGACATGACGACTCATCGGGCCACTTTTATGTTTTTCCCAAACCCTAAAAGTTTCAGCATTTTGAAGTTCTTCAATAGATTTGGCACGTCTTAACTCTATGGCATCATAGGTAGGAATTGACCCTGTAAAATAGTAATAGCCATCGGTATGCTTGTAGATAAATGGGTCTGCTCTTTGCAACACAATTGGCTTATTATTTTGGGCTTTTGTTTCGGTACAGAAAACGATACTGACCAAAACAAGAGCTGACAATGCTAGTTTTTTAAATGTATTTGTTTGCATGTTATACGTTATAGTTTGATTAAAATTTATTTGAAAGGAATCCAGAAATCCCACCTCAACCAACTTTTTCTTTATTAAAAAATGTCAGGCTTTATAAATAGGGCCAGAAATCGGAATCCCATTTTATTTCTTTTATCAGCAAAACAGATTTCCCATTTTGTTGCGCATCATAGCCATGATAGACCAAATAATCTACGCCATCAAAAGTATAAGCACTATTATGGCCTACGCCAAAATAATTTTCATCTCCTTTTATTAGAATAGTACCGCCCCCCTGACTTAGTAAATTTCCCTCTTTGTCTACATATGGTCCGCTAACCGATTTGGATCTGCCTACAGCAATTTTATAGGTACTTTCTTTGCCTTTACAACACAAATCCCAGGAAGTAAACAAATAATAATAGTTGTTTTTCTTAAAAATAAAAGGCGCTTCAATAGCTGAATTCCCACCTGACAAAGCCGTATTTTTACGTTTAGCAATCGAATGCCATTCCTGTGGTTGGGCAATAGATAGCAAATCGGAATTCAATTTCACCATTTTTATTCCGTCCCAAAAAGAACCAAAAGACAACCAAGGCGTATTATTATCGTCAATAATCACATTCGGATCTATGGCATTCCACTCGTCTCTGTTGGGATAAGATTGCAGCAGAATTCCATGGTCTACCCATTTAAAATTCGAATCATTTGCATTCAAAGTAACATTAGTAGCCACTCCAATGGCGGAAGTATTTTTCCCAAAAGCTGAAATCGAATAATACAAATAGTATTGATTCTTGTGAAAAATAATATCTGGAGCCCAAATATGATTTCCAAAATCTGGTACAACCTTGTCTGTCCAAATTGGTTTTTCAGGAAAAACTGCTGGTTCTGATTTCCAATTTTTCAAATCGGTTGAACTTAAACATTTTATTCCTTTTCCAGTACAAAATAAATAATACGTATCCTTTTCTTTAATGAGTACCGGATCATGAACGGAAATGCTTTGTGCTTTTGATATAATAAATACCAAAAACAGTAATACGGAATAGTAATATTTAGTGCTATAAAAATTCATCTTTTATTCCTGAATTCCCTCTGAGGTCATAACAACACGTTTCATTGTTCCATCCGGATTGTAATACAAACGATCTACACAAACCGAACGTCTGAAACTTCCACCTTCTGTAGGGATTACACCATTATGATATATAAAATACGATTTGCCTTTAAAGTCAATAATCGACTGATGATTGGTATTCGAATTACCGGCCACCTCGTTCAAAATACCTTTGTATTCCCAAGGTCCATTGATGGATTTACTCATTGCATAAGCTATTTTTTCAGGAAACTGATAAGCATACGATAAATAATACCAGTCCTTTTTTTTATGTATCCAAGGCGCTTCGGTGAAATTTGGCAAATCGATGATTTGCATTGGGCCATCCATTTCAATCATGTTTTCTTTCAATTTCACATAATTACATACGGTATTTCCCCAAAACAAATACGCCTGACCATCGTCGTCAATCCAAACTGATGGATCAATATCATCCCAACTAATGTTGGTTTTGGTTGTCATATCATTCGTAATTAATGCCTTCCCTAAAGCATCTTTAAAAGGACCGGTTGGGCTGTCAGAAACAGCAATTCCGATTGCTTTTCCATGGATTGTACCATGTGTAATAGCCACATACCAATAGAATTTTCCATTTCTTTCAATTACCTGTCCAGCCCATGCATCTCCTTTTGCCCAAGCAAAATCGGAAGTTTTTAAGGGAACTGGATGTTCTTGCCAATGCACCATATCAGTAGTAGAATAAACTAACCAATCGTTCATTCTATAGGATTGTACCCCTTTTTCTGGCACATCATGTCCGGTATATAAATACACCTTATCTTTATAGACTAAAGCGGCCGGATCAGCAGTGTATTTATCCGTAATAATGGGATTGTTCATTTTCAGCGATTGCTGATTTGTATTTGTTACAGTATCTTTTACAGCAGCTGTTTTACAAGAAACAACTGCTGATAAAAGACCTAAACCACATGCTATATTTTTAATTCTCATATGATATCATTTAGCTTCTAACATTACAACTGAAAAAGCAGGTAAAGTAATTTCTAACTTTCCTTTGGATTTTTTAAATCCTTTGAATTCTTTAGGTTCAATAGTATTTGGTTTATCAAAGGAATTGTAGTCCTGTAATTTTTTAGAAGTCAAAATTGTTCCTGTGAAATTTTTCAAGCCAAGTCCGGCCAAATCAATCTCGATTTTGTTTTCTTTTTTGGAATCAATGTTTACCAATGAAACATGCACCAATCCGTTTTTGTCTTTTGAAGCCGAAGCTGAAATTGCAGGCAGACTTTTACCTTCAAAAGTATACATCGGCGAATTAAAACTAACAGGCAACAACTCGGCATCCTGATGCACACGATACATTTTCATCACATGATACGTAGGAGTCAAAATCATTTTTGCTTTATCTGTCAAAATCACCGCTTGCAACACATTAACACATTGTGCCAAATTAGCCATACGAACACGATCAGCATGGTTGTTGAAAATGTTTAAGGAGGCACCTGCAATCATGGCATCACGCATCGTATTTTGTTGGTACAAAAATCCAGGATTAGTTCCTTTTTCTACTTCGTACCAGCCCCCCCATTCATCAACAGCCATAGTTACTTTCTTCTGCGGATCATATTTATCCATAATCGCAGCATGTTTTGTAACCAATTCTTCCATTTTTAAAGCCGATTTCATCGTTTCAAAATATTGATCTTCGGTATAATCGACAGCATCACCTTTTTTATTCCAATTGATAACAGCATAATGATGCACTCCTAAACCACCTAACATGTTTGTTGGAATATTTTTCATCAAAACTTCTGTCCAATTATAATCTGCGCTATTAGAACCTGAAGCAATACGTGTCAGACCTCCTGTATTTTCCCAATCAGACATGAAAGTCGCATATTTTCGGTATTCCCCAGCGTAATAATCGGCTGTCATATTTCCACCGCATCCCCAGGCTTCATTTCCTACTCCCCAGAATTTTACTTTCCAAGGTTCCTTTCTTCCGTTTTTGATACGCAAGTCACTCATTGGGCTTTTCCCGCCAAAGTTTACATATTGTACCCAATCAGCCAATTCTTGAACGGTTCCACTACCGATATTTCCTGCCAAATAAGGTTCAGCTCCCAGAACTTCGCATAAATTTAAAAAATCATGTGTCCCAAAACTATTATCTTCCGTAGTTCCACCCCACCATTTGTTTACAATGGTTGGACGGTCTTCTTTTGGCCCAATACCATCTTTCCAATGATAGGTATCTGCAAAACAACCTCCTGGCCATCTTAAATTTGGAATTTTTAAATCTTTTAACGCCGCAATAATATCATTTCGTACTCCATTAGTATTTGGAATTTTAGAAGTATCACCCACATAAAATCCTCCGTAGATACATCTCCCTAAATGTTCTGCAAAGTGACCATATATATTTTTGTTAATGGTAATTGGTTTCTCCTCCTTTTTAAAACTAATTACTGTTACCTCTTTTTGAGAAAAAATGAATTGGCTACATAAAGATAGAGCCAACAATAAGAACAGATTTTTTTTCATTCTGATTTTTTATTTTTGATTGGTTATAAGTGTGTTTTTAACATTTGTAAATGTAATTAAAAAATATCTATAAAAACAAATTAATAACAAGCCTATTTTTGAACAAATAACCCCTTCGGAATTGAAAGGGTTATTTTGTATAATTAATTAATTTTTTTACCCCAAACAGGTCTACCGTCAGCAGTTAGTCCGGAATAAGTAATCGTAACTTTTCTAGTTGAGGATTCCCAATCCCAGGCATCACTTACTTTACATTTAATACCGTTAACCGTTAAAGTCTTATTGGCACTATCATAAGACCAGGTTCCCGTAATAGCTCCACTTACTTTTTTGTCGGCAGTTAAATTAATCGTAACCGATTTCTGAATGGTTTTATATTGGTAATTCATAATGATTTGCTCCCAAGTACCAATAAAAGAAGCATCAGTAATAGAGGTTTCAGGAACAGCGGCATAACGCTCCGGATCTATTACAGGCCAGCCATCTTCAGTCCACTTAATCGTTCTCACATGCCCCATCATAATAGCATTTGAAACATTAATTCCAGGTACTCCTTCCGGTAAACGACCTTGAGAAGAATAATACCATTGTTTAGTATCGGGATTTTGAAAAACGGCACAATGTGAAATCCCCACCCATCCAGTATGATTATTAAATCCATAAGGATGCGTAAGCATTGGCCAGCAATCGGCGCCATTAGTTACATTGGCGCCATTTATTCCATAATACGGACCAGTTATCGTTCTGGAGCGGGCAACGCGTGTATTGTAAGCAACAGAAAGTTCATCATAAGCCATAAACAAATAATAATATTGTGTATCAGGATTGTAAATAATTTCTGGACCTTCCGATGCCTGCCAACGACTAGTAGCATTTCGTGTTGCAATGCGTGTCCCATAATCTGCTAATGTTTTTAACTGATAAGGTTTCCCTGTTGTTGGATCTAATTTTACAACAGCAATTCCCGAATGCCAGGAGCCATAAATCAAATATTGATCTCCTTCTGGTGTTTCAATAAAACTAGGGTCAATAGCATTGTACTTAAAATAGGCGTTTTCCCAATTTCTTGCACCTGTGAACGAATAAGGTTTTACTCCATCCGGTTCTGAACAAATTACCATTCCCTTATCGGTCCAAACATTAGAAGCTAAGTCATCTGTTTCTGCTAAACCAATAAAAGCCCTTTCTGACCATGACGTATCAAAACTAGTTCCTACAATAGGATTATCTACCACAATACTATAATACATACGGTATTTTTTCCCTACTTTTCGCACACAAGGAGCCCAATATCCATAATTTGGATTATCAATAGGTGGTAAAGCCGGATTCATTCTAGCTCTTTTGTTATTCAAAGAATCTTTAACCCAAGCCGGAGCTGTAGTCATAGTAGATCCCATAAATTCCCAATTGACTAAATCTTTAGAACGACGGTAAAAAAAATGTCCATGTCCGTCGTGTGCATTTCCATAAGAAGCATCGGTTTGATACATATAATAATATTCTCCCGATTTCACTACCGATGGATCGTGAACGTTAGCTAAATTCCATTGCGACCTTGTATTCCAAGATGCAATTGATGAGTAATTATCGGCATAAGTAGGTCCTTTAAATGTGACAGGAGGTACAACAACTACAGGAGGGTCTACCGGATCCGGAGTTGTTGCATCATCACCACTCGAACAAGCTGTTACTAATACTACTAAACCTATAACCGTCAAATATTTTTTTAATCTTAGAATTGATTTTAAATCTTTCATACTTTCATTTTTAAATTTTCTTTCCACACAACTATCCTTTATCATTTAGTAGTTTTTCATAAAATTCTTTACACTAAAAATTTCATCAGCTGGATAAATTTTAGTTTCAATCTTGCTTTCAAACTTCAATAAGATTATAACACCATAATGGTTAATTCCTAAAAACAGGGACCATTATGGTGTTTTACAAATACTAACTATGAAAAAAATTAATAACTATCGTTTTGAATTGTACCCGGATTATTATCTCTTTCTAATTGTGGAATTGGGAAAAACTCTCTTCCCGGTGCATAAGAATTAAACTCAGCATCTCTTGATTTTAGCCAAGCTAATTTTGCTTCATCCTGCAACCATCCCCAACGACGAATGTCATCAAAACGGTGTCCTTCTAAAGGAAATTCTAAGAATCTTTCATGACCAATTTGATCCCTCATTTGTGCTTGAGTCATATTTGGTTTCACTGTTGCTAAATTTGGCAAACCTACACGGCTTCTTACCATTTGTATATAAGTATAAGCTCCCGGAGTATCTCCTGTTTCATTTAAACATTCTGCATACATCAATAAAACATCAGCATATCGCATTAAACGTTCATTAATACCTGAACGCCAATCAAACTCATTTACTTTTTGTCCATCAGAATTTTGATATTTTCTACAAAACAAATCGTTCAAATCTGCTGTATTAGAGGCGTACTTTGTAGCAAAATCTACTCCGTATAATTGCATTCCTCCGGGTTTATTATAAAACATAGTAGCATCTAAACGTGGATCGATTGTATTAGCAGTAGTTTTTTCGATTTGATATTCATTAAATAAGGTCCAGGTAGGTTGCACATCTGTAAATCCAAAATCTCTAGGACCATAAGTAATTGCTCTGGCCGAAGTTTTTCCCCAACCTGAAGCAGGAGCACCTCCCCAACCTAGGTCAACTCCACCTGCTTCTCTACTAAATTGCACTTCAAATATAGATTCTGAATTGTTCTCATTGGTTTCCGTAAAATTATCTCTGTAATTAGACACTAATGAATAAACCCCTAAATCAATTACTTCTTTAAAAGTATCGCGTGCATTAGTGAAATCTTTAGTAAACAAATAAGCTTTTCCTAAATACCCCAATGCAGCACCTTTAGTAGCACGTCCTTTTTGACCAACATCTAAACCACTTACATTATCATATGAAACCGGTAGTAAGTCTGCAGCCATTTTAAAATCGGCTATCACCTGAGCCCAACCCTCAGCTTCCGTTTTTTGAGGATAAATTGCAGCTAATTGAGTGGGAACTGGTACATTTTTAAACATATTTACCGCATGAAACAAATACAATCCTCTCAAGAAATAAGCCTGGCCTAAGATTCTGTCTTTTAACGCAGTATTTTCAAAATTAATTCCTGGAACATTAGCTAAAACCTGATTTGCTCTAAAAATACCCTGATAATAGGTTTCAAAAGCCCAACCATAAATAGCTGCATCACTAACATTAGAATTAAATTTACCTACATTAGCCATTGCTGGCCATGGACTATTACTTCTACAATCATCGCCTTTTAAATCTAACAATAAAGGGGTACTTCTCATATAAGTTCCATCTGTCAATAAACTTCCATAGGCAGCATTTACTCCTAATAAAGCATCACTATCCGTTTTCCAAAAAGAATCTACTGCTTTATTATTTGGATCAACCTGTATTAAATCTTCATTGTTTACACAACTAGTTGTTATTATTGCCATCGAAAAGATTCCGGCTAAATAATTATATATTTTATATTTCATTTTGATTCGTTTTAAATTAATCTACAGCTATTAGAAACTTACTTCAATACCCAAAGAAACTGTTCTTGGATTAGGAAAAGAACCTCCGTCATATCCTCTTGAGAACAATCCATCACTCATGAAATCAGGATCATATCCTCGGTATTTAGAAATAATCCATAAGTTTTGTCCATTAGCATACACCCTTGCGTTTTTAATAAAACTAGTCTTATTTATTGGTACATTATAACTAATCTCAGCAGTTTGTAATTTGATATAATTGCCACTTTCTATAAAACGATTAGAATCTCGACTGTTACCGTTACCATCCTCTATTGTTGGTCTTGGTACATTGGTATCGGTGTTTGTTGGAGTCCAATAATCTAACATATCGGTATGATGGTTTCCATATTTCCCTACCATTAAGTCACGGTACAAACCATTAAATACTTTGTTTCCGCCACTTCCCTGCCAAAACATAGTCGCATTCCAGTTTTTGTACGAAGCACTCAAATTGATACCATAGTTGTATTTAGGTATAGTAACTCCCTGAAATACTCTGTCTCTATCATTTATAACGCCATCTGCTGCATCTAAAATGCCATCTCCATCAGTATCCACTGTTAATTGATCTTTAAATTTCATGTCACCTACTTCCACATTAGTTTGTGAAGGTGCTGCATCAATTTCTGCCTGAGACTGAAAAATACCATCTGTTTCATAAGCATAAATTTCACCTATAGATCTTCCTACTTCTGTCATAGCGGCAAGACCCGGAATAGGGTTTCCACTTTCAGAAAAACCAATTTGTGTTACTTTGTTTTTTAAAGTACCAATATTTGCCCCAATGCTGTACTTGAATTCATTTTTGTTATTATTATAAATTAATGAGAACTCGAAACCTTTATTCTCCACAGCTCCTGCATTGGTTGTAATATCAGCCGGGAAAGCTCCAGACGAATAAGGCAACGGAACTCTTATCAATAAATCATTTGATTTTTTATGAAAGTACTCAGCTGTAAACTGTAAATCATTATCAAACAATCCTAATTCAAGAGCGACATTGGCTGTTTTAGTTTCTTCCCAATGTACATTTGGATCTAAGGCATTAACAACAGTTGAACCAGGAGCCAATTCATTATTGAAATTATAGCTGGCAAAACTGTTCATCGTAGTAGCAAAGAAATATTGCGGTATAGTATTGTTTCCTATAATTCCATAACCTCCTCTTAATTTAACATTACTAATCACTTCTGGTAAATGAATGAATTTTTCATTGCTCAGTTTCCAGGCACCTGAAAAGGAGTAGAAATTTGCCGAATTGTATTTTTGACTGAATAGAGAAGTTTTATCCTGTCTAAAGTTAGCGGTTAGTAAATAGCGATCATCATAGCTATAATTTAATCTGCTGATATATGATTTCCCGGTAATAGTGTATTCATATTCATTAGTATTTCTTTCATCAGCAAATTGTAATTTTTTAATATCAGTAGCATCATAGCCAACACCCGAAGAAAAATGGTTGTAATGCTCATTTCTTTCATCAATTGATCCAACTAAAGCATCAATATTATGTTTTCCTAAACTTAGATTATAAGTAAGAATGTTATTTACAAAGGTTTTAGTTTGGTTCCCTGTAGCAATGTTAAGGGTAGCTCTGTCGCTTGGCACTCTATAATACCATCCTAATTCAAACTCAGGAGTATATTTTCGGTCAAACCAATGTAATTTATCATAACTAACATCCAGTTTGTATTTTAATCCTTTAACAATTTCCAATTCTCCCCAGATGTCTCCAATAAAATGGTTTCTTTTTCCTGTATTAGAAATTAAATTATTATATCCTATAACATTAAGTGATATTGCTCTTTGAGTATTATTATAAGTTCCTCCGTAACCACCAATCCAATGATCGTCATACACCGGCATAGTAGGAATTGCAGTTACTAAAGCCTGAATAGCCGATTCTCCTACCCAGCTATTAAAATTTTCTTTATCTGATTCGGTATAAGCTATTTTTGAACCGTATTTGAATTTTCCTTTTTTTCCATGCAAATTCAAATTCATAGAATACCTTTCATAATCTTGTGGTGTCTCTAAATAAGAAGTGTTTTTAAAGTAATCCACATTCAAATTATAACCTAAAAATTCTGCTCCTCCATTGAAAGTTAGGGAATGATTTTGAATTGTACCTGTTCCATAGGCTTCACTTTGCCAATTAGTATTGACATTGTTGATGTAAAAAGGACTTGTAGGATCATTTCCCGGAGCAATACTCAAACCATCATTCCTTTCAGCAGCCGAAGTAATATTTTGATACCCCACTCTATCGGTTACTGACCATTCTTTGGCTACATTTTGAACTCCATAAAGCGATTTATATTTAATCTCCATCGCTCCTGTTTTTCCTTTTTTAGTAGTAATAATTACTACTCCATTTGCTCCACGAACTCCATAAATAGCAGCTGAAGAAGCATCTTTTAAAACCTGCATCGATTCAATATCTCCAGGTGCAAAATCAAATGGTGAGTCTACAATTACTCCGTCTATAACAAATAATGGATTATTATTACTAAAAGAATTCACTCCACGGATTTTGATATTTACAAATCCTCCCGGTTCACCTGAAGACTGAACACTAACCCCAGGTGCCTGACCTTGAAGCATTTTAGCAACATCATATGTCACTGCTTTTTTGGCACTTTCTACATTTACCACAGCTACAGAACCTGTTAAATCGGATTTCTTTTGCGTTCCGTATCCTACAACTACAACCTCCTCTAACTTAGCAGAATCTTCTATAAGCTTTACACTAATATTAGTTCTACTGCTTACATTAAGTTCTTGTGTAATATAACCTAAATAAGAAATCACAAGTACTGAATTTGAAGTTGGAACATCAATAGCAAATTTCCCTTCAAAATCAGACTGCACTCCTTTAGTGGTTCCTTTAACAAAGACATTAACTCCCGGAAGTGGTATACCAGCTGCATCTGTTATTATTCCTGAAACTTTTTGCTGCTGTTGAATTTTGGCTTCAACTTTAGCTTTAGTGATAATAATTTTATTATTCCCTGAAAGTTCAAAATTAAAACCTCCCGTAGACAGGTTATCACTTAATAATTTATTCGCTGTAATGATTCCTTTTTTAAGTTTTACCTTAGGAACATCTTTAAACATATCCTCTTGGTATATAAATATAAAATCTGTTTGTTGCCTAAGCAAATCAAAGACTTCATCAATAGTTACGGTCTTATCTTTATCGACAGTGATTTTTACATTCTGAGTAAAAACCTTACCCGAAGTAAAACTAAATGCAGTCGTACAAAAAAACAATATCAATGCTTTCATACTGGTTAGTAAAAATTTTCTTTTCAAAAAGAAAAAATGGTTAGTAATTTCAATTTTCATACATTTGATGTTTATTGGTTAATTTTTATTAATTAATAAGTCACACTTAGGGGAAAAAGTAGCGTACTGTCCAGGTATTACTTTCTTCCCCTTTTTTTTATTTAATAGTAATTTTTCGGTCTTTTATCTCATAGTCATTTATAAAATTGGTTTTCTTAATTATGGTTAGTATTGCTTTTATATCATCATTTTTACTTAGAACTCCGTTGAATTTTATTTTCTCCATAGCTGCTTTTTGAAACACTACATCAACGTCATACCAGCGTGACATTACAGTCATAATTTCTTTGAGGTTTTTCCCTTTGAAACTAAAAATCCCTTTAGTCCATAAAATTTCGTTGTAGGCATCTATTGATTTTATAGTAATATCTCTATTTTTTAAATTGATAATAGATTGTTGATTAGGCGTCAAGTACTTTTTTGAAGCTGCGTTACTTACAGTTACTTTTCCTTCTACTAAAGTCGTGTAAACATTCTCTTCCTCTTTATAAGCTTTGATGTTAAACTCTGTTCCTAAAACTTCTATTTCCTGATTTTCATTTAAAACTTTAAATTTTGCGCCTTTATGTTCAGTACTTGGAGAAACCACAAAAAAAGCTTCCCCATATATTAATTCTACCTGACGCAAACTACCTGCTTTAAATGCAACTGGAAATCTCAACTTTGACTCTGAATTCAACCAAACATCGGTTCCGTCAGCTAATCTCAATTTAAACTGACCTCCCCTTGGAATAGTTAAATAATTAAAAGCAATTTCTGAAGATTTTTTATTGGTAGTTTTACAAACTAATTCTTTACCATTACTAACCACATTATCCTTTTCATACTTCTGATCTTTATCTAACACCACCGAAGTACCATCTTCTAAGGTTAATATAGCTTTATCAGTCCCTACCTTAATAATATTATTTACTAGTTTTTTGGCTACTGGCTCATTAGAAAAATTCATACGGTAAAAAAATGTTGTAGCCATAATACCTACAATAACAGCTGCAGCAGAATAATACATTAGTTTGCGCAACTTTTTCATTTTTAAAGCTTTTTGTTCCTTATCAAAAGCCTCTAATAATTTCATCCTTAATTTATGTGAATCAAATTCATTCATATTGTAATCTATCCCATAATTAATTTTGACATACTCATCAAATATTTTTTTATTCTCAGAATTCTCAATCCATGCTTCCAATTCGGTTAACTCCTTAGCTGTAGCCTGCTGAGTTAAAAATTTCACTATTATATTTTCAATATTTGCACTAATCATCTTAGGTTCTTTTTTATTAATACGTGTAATATTTACACTACCCTAACTTTTTTCGTAATTTTTTTTATATTTTTTTTTACATTGCACAAAAATTAAGGCTATAAATTACATTACTCCCAATGAAAGAGCAATTTACAGATAATACCGAACTTATTCTAGCATTAAAACTGGGAGAACCAAAAGCTTACTCTTATCTGGTAAATACCTATCACCATAAATTATGTGTTTATGCATACAGCTTTACTCATGACCATAATTTATCAGAAGACATTGTTCAAAATGTATTTATGCGTATTTGGAACAAAAGAGAAAACCTGAAAGATGATTTTTCCATTATAAATTTCCTTTACAAATCGGTTTACAATGAATTTATCGATCAGTATAGGACACAAAAATCATTTTATCCTCTCGAAAAAAAATACATAGATGCACTTAATACTATAGTAGAATCAGAAGACGAACATTCTCTAGAAAGAATCATAAAAGTGGTAAAAAGAGAAATTCAAAATCTTCCACCTAAGTGTAAAGAAATATTCTTGCTTAGTAAAGAAGAAGGACTTACTAACATTGAAATTGCTGAATACAAGAATGTTTCTATCAAATCAGTTGAAGCTCATATCACTAAAGCCTTTTCAATTTTACGAAATTCACTTGGTGACAAAGCTGACTTATACTTATTCCTAATGTTTAGATAATCATTACAAAAAACAGTTTTCTCATCAATAAAATAAAATTTACTGATGCGATTTTATTAAAATCTAAATGATTTTTCAAAAAAACCATGACAAAGTGTTTACTCTACACTAATTAATTATGATACTTTTTAGGAAGTGTTTATATTTACACAAAAATTAACAACTAAGATGCTAAACAGTTATAGTTCTGAAGACAAAGTGCTACTCTCAGTCGATTGTATCATTTTTGGTTTTGATAACGAAGGCCTTAAAATCCTTTTAATCAAAAGGGATTTTGAACCCGAAAGAGGAAAATGGTCATTGATGGGAGGATTTCTTAAAAAAGAAGAATCTCTAAATAATGCTGCAACCAGAGTATTAAATCATTATACAGGACTACAAAATGTATATATGGAACAGCTTTACGCATTTAGCGAAGTAGATCGTGATCCTGTAGACCGTACCATATCAGTAGCTTACTATGCTCTAATTAATATTGAAAATCACAACACCGAATTAATCAAAAATTATGACGCAGAGTGGTTTAACATCTCCAATATGCCCAAATTGATTTTCGACCACGATGATATGGTTGCACATGCTATAAGAAGATTACGCTATAGAACTTCTACAAAACCTGTAGGTTTCGAGCTATTACCTGAAAAATTCACTATGCGCCAATTATTAGAATTATACGAAGCAATATTAGATAAAGCTTTAGACAAAAGAAATTTTATCAGTAAAATCAATTCATTAGATATCTTAGTTAAACTAAACGAAAAAGACATGCTTTCGTCTAGAAAAGGGTCTTATTTATATATGTTTGACAAAGAAAAATATGATGCCAAATCATTAAATAATTTTGCGTTAAATCTATAAATATCTTTTATAAAAAAATTAAAAAACCGTTCTAGATTTAGAACGGTTTTCTTGTTTTTAGTTTTGTTTTTAGTTAAGTACTACAAGATATAATCGGTATTAATAAAGTTAGATTCTTTACTATTCAATAATTCTTGTAATATTTCGTTATTGTAAGCATTATCCTTAGAAGCTACGAAAGTTCTAATAGAAAATGAACGTAAGGCGTCAAAAACACTTAATGTACCTACAGCAGAATCTTTACGCCCTGTAAACGGATACACGTCTGGTCCACGTTGGCAAGAGCTATTCAAGTTTACTCTACAAACTAAGTTGACTAATGCATCAATAAGAGGAGCTAATGTTTTAGCATTCTTACCAAATAAACTTACTTGTTGCCCATAGTTTGATTCAGCCATATCATTTAAAGGTTCCTGAATATCTTTAAAAGTCATGATTGGAACCACTGGACCAAATTGTTCTTCGTGGTATACTCTCATTTCTTTGTTTACCGGGAATAAAACAGCCGGGAAAATATAATTTTCTGAGATTTGACCACCTTTAGCATTGATTATAGAAGCTCCTTTGCCAGTTGCATCATCAATTAAACCTTGAATATAAGCCGGTTTATCAACTTCCGGTAGCGGCGTTAATGAAACAGATTTATCCCAAGGATTTCCATAAACCAATTCGTCAACTGCTTTAGAGAATCGTTTATTAAATTCTTCAGCGATTGATTCATGAACATATAAAACTTTCAAAGCTGTACAACGTTGTCCGTTGAAAGATAAAGTTCCTGTAATACACTCGGTAATAGCCAAATCTAAATCGGCATCCGGTAAAATAATTGCTGGATTTTTTGCTTCTAATCCAAGAACCAAACGCAATCTGTTCTTATTCGGATGTTGATCTTGTAAAGCAATGGCTGATTTACTATTTCCAATTAATGCCAGAATATCAATTTTTCCTGATTTCATAATTGGAGAAGCAATTTCTCTTCCTCTACCATAAACGATATTAATAGCACCTTTAGGGAAACTTGATTGAAATGCTTCCAATAAAGGAGAAATCAATAAAACTCCATTTTTAGCCGGTTTGAAAATTACAGGGTTCCCCATAATCAAAGCAGGAATCAATAAAGAGAAAGTCTCGTTTAAAGGGTAGTTATAAGGCCCAAGACACAAAACTACTCCAATAGGACCTCTGCGAACCATTGCATTCACTCCCTGACTTTTAGTAAAACGAGCATTACTTCTGTCTAATTGCTTATAATGCTCAATAGTATCGTAGATATAATCAACTGTTCTATCGAATTCTTTTTGAGAATCACCTAATGATTTTCCAATTTCCCACATCAATAATTTAACTACTTCTTCGCGTGTAGTTTTCATTTTGGACACGAAATCTTCCATGCATTTGATACGATCAGCCACTTTCATTGTAGGCCATAATCCCTGACCGTGGTTAAAAGCTTTACTAGCCGACGCTACAACTTCATTAGCTTCTGCCTCTCCCATAAAAGGAATAGTTCCTAATAAAGTAGGTGCATATTCCTCTGTTGAAGAAATAGTAGAATAAACTTCAGTTGTTTTACCTGTCCATTTTTTTAATTCACCATCAACTAAATAAGTATCTTGGTGCAATAATTCTTTTATCTTAAATTCTTCAGGGATTAAATTCATCAATTATAATATTTTAGTTAGTGTTGTGATTAAGATTAGTTAGTTTTAAGGAGCGACCACTTCTCCGTCCCAATCTAACATACCTCCTAATAAGTTGTAGGTATTGTCAAATCCTAATTCATTCATGATTTCGCAAGCTTTTGCACTTCTAGCACCAGAACGACAATAGATATAGTAATTTTTACTTTTATCTAATTTTTCTATTTCAGCAATAAAACCCTGACCTTGGTGAATATCAATATTGATAGCATTAGGAATAATTCCCTCATCACATTCGGCTTCTGTTCTTACGTCTAAAATCACAGCATTCCCATCTTCTTCGAGCTGAGTAATCCAATCTTCTTGTGTTAAATTCATAATAAAGTTGTGTTTTTTGTAAAATTACAATGTTTTTGTAAAAATACAGTCTCTGAAATTTGAATTAGGAAATATTTTAATGAAAACGTTTTAGTGGCCTACAATAATCAGCAAAACTTACATTCCTCTATTATTTTATTAAAAACTACCTCAATATTATCTTCTTAAATACAATATCTACATTTTCGTTTTTTAACAATCTTAATAATATTCTTAACGAAACATTCAAAATTGATCATTAAATTTTACTTACTTTTACCAAAGTCTTATAATTTCACCTAAAAAACCAACATATTAACAAGATTCGATTTTCAACAACTATAAATATGTCCAAAAATATAAACACTATAAAAACAGCTTTTCCAAATTTCTCTAACGATCTTATTAATGAAATTGAAGCAAACTCCAGTTTTCAATCATTTAAAGCAGGTGACGTAATCATGCGAACGGGTCAATACATCAAAAGCACCCTTTTAATCCTGAAAGGACAATTGAAAATCTATCGTGAAGGAGAAGATGGAGAAGAATTTTTAATGTATTATTTACAACCAGGTCAGGCTTGTGCAATTTCATTAATATGTGCTACCAAAAATCAAACAAGCCAAATCACCGCTAAAGTAGTTGAGGATGTAGAAGCAGTAACAATTCCTTTAACACTAATGGATAAACTGATGATGAATCATCGTTCTTGGTACGAATTTGTCATTTTCACCTACCGAACCCGATTTGAAGAAGTTCTCGAAGTTATCGACAACATCGCTTTTAGAGCCATGGATGAGCGCCTGGAATTCTATTTAAAACGCCATGCTAAAGCTTGTGGATGCACCACAATCCATTTATCCCATCAGGAAATCGCCTTAGAGTTAAACACCTCAAGAGAAGTAATTTCTCGATTATTAAAAAAAATGGAACAACGTGGTTTAGTAACTTTAAATCGTAACCAAATTGAGCTACTGATGTAAAAAACTGCTCGTGTGACAAATGTTACTGTGGCTATCCACAATACTTCCAACCTTTGTGAAAAAATTACAAATGGAATATTTTGGTTATTTAGCTTCAATTATAATTGGACTCTCTTTAGGATTAATTGGAGGTGGTGGTTCCATACTTACCATCCCAATTTTAGTTTATTTATTCAAAATCGATCCTGAATTAGCAACCACTTACTCATTATTCATTGTTGGGCTTACTTCTTTTTATGGAGGCTATAGCCATTACAAACTGGGAAATTTAAAATTAAAAACAGCGCTTTACTTTGCCATACCTTCTATAATTGCAATATTGATTATCAGAGAAGTTATTTTCCCAAAGATTGCCTCAACATTATTCACTGTTGCCACTTATGCTGTATCTAAAGATTTATTAATTATGATTGTTTTCGCTATTTTAATGATAAGCGCATCCATTTCTATGATTAAAAAAAACAAAACAGAAGAAGCAATCTATAAAATTAATTATACTCAACTTTCAATTATTGGATTCTTAGTAGGAATCGTTACCGGATTTTTAGGTGCTGGAGGCGGATTTTTAATCATACCTGCTCTTTTGTTCTTTGCTAATTTACCCATGAAACAAGCTGTAGGAACTTCGCTATTGATTATTTTCATCAATTCAGCTATAGGTTTTGCCGGCGATTTATACCTCAACAGGCCAATAGATTACAAATTATTGCTGCTTATCTCTGCCATGGCATTTATAGGAATGTTTATAGGAATTATACTTTCTAAAAAAATTGATGGTAACAAACTTAAACCTGTTTTTGGCTGGTTTGTATTAATAATGGGAATTTATATCATTATCAAAGAAGTCCTGTTATAACAATAATCATAAAAATAATTTATATCCAAACCCTATTATTGCCAAAAGAGCCCGGTTTTGTATTGGTCAAAACAGGCTCTTTTTTTATATTAAGTTCAAAAGAATCAATGCTCACCATATCCCACATCATCCATTTTACCATTAAACACTTTGTATTGAATAATGAAGTATCCTATTACTAAAGCGAGCGCAATAGCAAACCAATAAACGCCTACTGATAAAGCATAATCTCCATTGGCAACATTGTAAATAGTCAAAGAAGGGTTAACTTTATTAGTTGACGGTAATACCACTGGAAAAATAGAAGCAGTTGTCGAAGTGAATCCACCCACAAGGAAAAGGGTTGAAAACAAGAATCCTGTTCCATCTTTTTTGAAAGTTTTTACTTTAAATAGGCCAAACAACCCCACAAAACAGATTATTGGAAAAATAAAAAGAATCGGATTATCGATAAAATTATGAAATGGCTCTTTTTCTATAATATGCCAAACCGAAAGAGAAACTATAACTAAAGCCAACAACACAAAATTTAGCTTGAAAACCACCTCTTTTAATTGGGAATTTAAAGATGAATTGGTCTTAAAAATAATCCAATTGGCACCGTGAATCATCAAAGCTACTACACTCACCACTCCCAAAAAAAGCGTGAACCAATCAATAATTCCAAGTTGAGAATCTTCAGGACTAAAACTCGAATTCCATAAAGGCAAAAAGAAGAAATGTGGTTCCTGTGTAGCGACTCCGTTAATAACCATTCCTAAATTTACACCACGAACAACATTCCCTAGTGCCATCCCGAAAAACAACGCTAATAACAAACTCGCTACTCCGAAAGCCTTGTCCCAAACTGCTTCCCACATTTTATTGTGAATTTGCCCACGAAGCTCTAAACCAACAGCTCTAAAAATCAACAGCCACAAAATAATCATTAACGGCAAATAAAATCCGCTGAAAGAAGCCGCATACAAAGTTGGAAAAGCATAAAACAACACCCCTCCTCCAGCAATTAACCACACTTCATTGGCATCCCAAAAAGGACCAATTGCATTCGTAATTGCTTTTTTATCTTTTTCAGTTTTAGCAAAAAACAAATGAATGATTCCCGCTCCAAAATCATAACCATCCAGCACCAAATAAGTGGCCAAAATACCAATCAACACTACATACCAAAAGAATTCCATACTTATATTTTTATATTTTTTTTGATAGATATACCTTTTATAAATTCACTTTAAACCATTAAGAATGTTTTGGTTCAGGACCGTGATAAATAATTTTACCAACTAAAATGGCAAACAACATTCCTAACAAAGCATAAAGTCCCACAAATCCCATCAGCGTAAATAAGGTATTTCCGGAAGAAACTGTTGGCGAAGCACCATCAGCAGTACGCAATAAATCATATACTAACCAGGGTTGACGCCCTAATTCAGCTGTATACCAACCTGTAATATTTGCTATATATGGAAATGGCATTAAGAACATAAAAGTCCACAAAAGCCATTTGGTTTGAAACAATTGTTTTCTACTTAATTGGAAAACTGCCAAAACCATTACTCCAATAAAAAGCGTTCCTAAACCCACCATAATATGATATGCATAATACAAACCTGAAATATTGGTTGGATGCTTGTCTACTGCAAATTGGTCTAAACCTTTCACTTCAGTATCCCAATTGCCATAAGTTAAAAAACTCAATACATTAGGCACCGCAATTTTATTATCCAGTTTTTTGTCTTTCACATCAGGTTGACCAATAAGTACAATTTCGGCTCCTTTTTTCTCTGTATGGAAAATTCCTTCCATTGCTGCAAATGTCACCGGCTGATGTTTCACCACGTTTTTAGCCAATAAATCACCAGTAGGCATAGCAACAATAATACTCGAAATCAATCCGAAAACAACTCCTGTTTTCAAAAACAATTTCCCGTAAGAGACATTTTTGTTTAACAAAATATAAAAAGCCCCAATTCCTGCCACTACAAACGAACTCGTAACCATAGAAGCTGCCTGATTGTGCAAATACGAAGGCCACAACCACTCATTAGAAAACAATGCTGCAAAATCATTAAGTACAAATTTTCCGTTGGCCAATATTTCATAACCTACCGGATGCTGCATCCAGGAATGTGTGGCTATAATTAAAAATCCGCTGGCCCAGGAACCCAGACAAATCAATAATCCGGTTATGAAATGCCAACGATGACCGAGGATTTTTTCACCAAACAAAAACATTCCTAAAAATGATGATTCTAAAAAGAAAGAGAACATACCTTCCATAGCAAGAGTTTGCCCAATAATACCTCCCGTCAGTTCTGAAAACTTAGCCCAATTGGTTCCAAACTGAAATTCCATTGGGATTCCCGTAACGACTCCCATCGCAAAATTGAGTGCAAAAATGCGCATCCAAAAATGAGTAGCTTTGTTATAATGTGGATCGTTTGTTTTTAAAAATTTCCATTTGAAATAAACAACAATTAACGAAAGTCCCATTGTTAACTGCGGAAACAAATAGTGAAAAGTAATGGTAAATGCAAATTGCATTCGATCATAAAAGAGCATTTCTTCCATTGAAAAGGAGTTTTTTTGATAGCCCAAATTTAATTCAAATAGCTTGAAAACACTGCTTAAAAACGCATTTATATTTATGTTTTTTTCTACATTTTGTAAAAACTATAACTGCGATACTTTATGTAACTTTAGTCACTATATCTACACGGTGCATACCTTATCTTTGTTATGTAAAAAAAAATCATTTTTATGAAAATCGAACAAATATATACCGGATGTCTTGCTCAGGGAGCTTATTATATTACTTCAAATGGTGAAGCAGCAATTATTGACCCATTACGCGAAGTACAGCCTTACTTAGAGCGTTTAGAGCGTGATAATGTAAAACTAAAGTACATTTTCGAAACCCATTTCCATGCCGATTTCGTTTCTGGACATGTGGATTTAAGCAAAGAAACCGGTGCCCCAATTGTTTACGGACCAACTGCCCAACCTGAATTTGAAGCTATAATTGCTGTTGACGGAGAGGAATTCATAATTGGAAACATCAAAATTAAAGTCCTTCACACACCTGGACACACGCTGGAAAGTACCACTTATTTATTATTAGACGAGAACGGAAAGCAACACGCTATTTTCTCTGGTGACACTTTGTTTATTGGCGATGTAGGAAGACCGGATTTGGCTCAAAAAGCGGCCCACATGACTCAGGAACAATTAGCCGCTACCTTATTTCATTCATTAAGAGACAAGGTTATGACTTTACCAGACGATGTAATTGTTTATCCTGCCCATGGAGCCGGAAGTGCTTGTGGAAAAAACATGAGCAAGGAAACAGTTTCAACCATTGGTAATCAAAAAGCAACTAATTATGCTTTGAGAGCTAACATGACCGAAACTGAATTTATTAAAGAAGTGACCGATGGATTATTACCACCTCCTGCTTATTTTGGAATGAATGTAGCCATGAACAAACAGGGTTATGAAAGTTTTGAATCGGTTTTAAATCAAGGTATGGTAGCTATTCCTGCAAATGAATTTGAAGCAGTAGTGGAAGAAACCGGAGCTTTAATTTTGGATACGCGTAAAAACACTGTATTTGTAAAAGGATTTATTCCTCAATCTATTAACATCGGTATCGAAGGTGATTTTGCTCCATGGGTTGGCGCCTTAATTGCTGATGTCAAACAACCTATCATTTTAGTTACTGAAATCGACCAAGAAGAAGAAACAGTAACCCGATTAAGCCGTGTAGGTTTTGACAACATACTTGGACACTTAGAAGGAGGTTTTGCTGCATGGCAAAACGCAGGATATGAAACTGATACCGTTCATCGCATTACTGCCGAAGCATTTGCCAAAGAAATAAAAATCGGCGAAAGCAAAATCATTGATGTTCGTAAAGAAAGTGAATATGCGGCTGAACATGTTGAGGATGCTTATTCTAAACCATTAGCTTACATCAACGACTGGATTAAAGATATCAATCCTCAGGAACCATTTTACCTACACTGTGCCGGCGGTTATCGCAGTATGATTGCTGCATCTATCCTTCAGGCAAGAGGTTTTAGAAATTTTATTGAAATCGAAGGTGGATTTAATGCTATTGCAAAAACTACTGTTCCTAAAACAGATTTTGTATGCCAAAGCAAAACTTTAAAACCATAACCACTTGATTTAAAGCGTTTTTATACGTAAATTTATATGATATTATGATTGCATTAATAACCCTTAAATTGTAGAAATCATGAAACATAACATAGGGAAAACTGATAAAACAGTCCGTGTAATTATTGCTCTAACCCTGGCAACTTTGTATTTTACACACGCTGTTACCGGTAATCTTGGCATCTTTTTATTAGCATTTGCTGCGGTACTTTTAATTACTGTTTCTATTAATTTTTGTCCCTTTTATACACCTTGGGGAATCACTACTAATAAAAAGAAACTAAGTCATTAAAATAATGATCTATCAAAGAAGTTTACAAACAGTAAAAAACACTTTTTACCTTTGTAAACTTCTTTTGTTATTTGTTCAAAAATCAATATTAAGAACTATAAACAAACACAAAATCCAACCATAATTTCCATTAAAATGAACAGCAATTTTGACCAACTCATACAATCTGAAAAACCTATTTTAGTTGACTTTTTTGCTACTTGGTGTGGTCCATGTAAAATGCTAAGTCCAATATTAAAAGAAGTAAAAGACCAACTAGGAGATCAAATTTCTATTATAAAAATTGATGTTGATAAAAACCAACAAATCGCTTCACTCTATCAGGTACGCGGTGTTCCAACTATGATTTTGTTTCAAAACGGGAAACAATTATGGAGACAATCCGGTGTGGTAGATAAAAATACCATTGTGAATATTGTTTTGGAAAAAAGAATAAAATAATGATTCGTTCCCATTGCAACTATGGTAAGCGGCAGAAAACAATCTTTTGTTGAATCTTGTTTAATAACCCAAAGTTGACTGATTTGATAAAAACTGCCCACTTTTCGATTAGCTTTATTTTTACAAAATGATCATCAATGATTTCGTAGTTTAAATTATTAGTCCATTAACCATTTGAAAACAATCGATTCTAAATCGTTAATATTTATAGGTTTAGTTATATAATCATTCATACCTGACTTTAAGCATTCTTCTTTTTCTTCTACAAAAATTCCTGCTGTAAGAGCAATAATTGGTGTAAATCGACCATCATCAATTTTTCTAATTTCATTGGTTGCTTCAAATCCATTTTTATTTGGCATTTGAATGTCCATCAAAATAATATCTGGTTGTTCCATTTTGTATTGCTCAATTGCTTCGTCTCCGTCCCTTGCTTCAATTATAATACTTTCAGGGATAATTTTTGTAATTAAGGTTTTGGCTAAAAACATATTGATTTTATTATCTTCCACAATCATTACTTTTTTGCTTCCAAAAATATTTTCCTTCATAGTTTCTTGATTCTTATTAAGAATTTGCTCAATGTGCAAATTTGATTTTTCCAATCTAATCGAAAAATAAAATCGGCTTCCTTCACCAAAAGTACTCTCTAATTCCAATTTTGAATCCATTAATGCCAAAAGCTGGTTTGAAATAGCTAACCCAAGTCCGGTTCCACCAAACTGGCGACTAGTTGAATTATCTTCCTGAACAAAAGAAAGGAATATCTTGGCCTGATTTTCTTCTTTAATCCCTATTCCAGTATCTTTCACCGAAAAAATCAAATTAACAAAATTCTCTTCCAGAGGCAATTCGGTTTTTACTTCTAATTCTATTCTTCCTTTTTGGGTAAATTTAATTGCATTTCCTATTAGATTTACAATAATTTGTTTCAAACGCAATGCATCTGTAAAAAGAAATTCAGGAACATTATCATCTATAAATAATTTTAACTCAATTTCCTTTTGATTAGCCTGATATTGAAACAAAGAAAAAATCTGATTAATCAGTGCAAAAAGATCGATTTCTTCTATTTTAAGTTCTAATTTACCGGCTTCAATTTTAGAAAAATCCAAAATATCATTTACAATATCCATTAAAGTAGTTGCCGATTCATTTATGGTAAGCATATACTCTTTTTGAATATCATTTAGTTTTGACTCCATTAAAAGCGAAGTAAAACCAATGATTCCATTCAAAGGTGTTCTAATTTCATGACTCATATTTGCCAGAAAATCAGTTTTAGACTTATTGGCAGTTTCGGCTAACTCTTTTGCTTTTTGAATTTCATAATTCATCTTCCTTTGCTCAGAAACATCAATAAAACTGATAACTACTTCCTGAATATTTCCGTTTTCGTCTAACATTGGAAAACCACTAACTAAAACCCAAACTATGGAATCATTTACTGCGTCTCTAATTCCCAAAGGAAAATTTTTAATTGCTATTTTATCTTTAATAATCTGAGAAATAGGATAATTTTCAACTTGCATTTCCGAATAATCTTCATTCACAAAATCCCATTTCAAAACATTCTCATCATTTGAAATCAATTCATCAACAGTATACCCTAATAATTCACCAGCCTTGCTATTGCTCATAATAATTTTCCCCAAGGGATCGTGAACAATAATTCCTGCCTCTAAATTTCGGAGCAGTCCGGCATAGCGTTCCTGATTTTTTCTCAGTGCTTGTTCAATACTTTTTTGTTCTGTAATATCTCTTGAAATAACAATAAAATGAAGTTCTTTTGCTTCATCTTCTTTCATTGGAACTAATGATAATTCAAACCAATGCTTCCCTTTTGACAATTCTAATGAATATTGTTTTCCTCTAGAACAACCATCTTTATGGGCTTCTTCCAATCCTGAAAGACATACCTGAGCCGCCTCCTGAGGCAATACTTCTGTTACATTTTTGCCTATAAAAAGATAAGATGGCATGAGCAATAATTCATCATTTGAAGAATGATAATTAAATATGTTACCATCTAAATCAACTTCAAACATCAAATCAGGAATGGCTTCAATGATGGCCTCCATCTTCTTACTTGTTTTGACAAACTTTACTTCGGCAAGTTTTTTCTCTGTTATATCGGTTATAGTACCTATAAAACCAATAATTTGATTTTCTGCATTTGTTTCAGGTGTCGCCTGACCTATTACCCAAACTATATCGCCATTTGATTTAACAAACCGATACTCTAAAAGTGATTTTTCTCTATTACCTACTACTTTTCTCCATTCCTCATAAAATTTAACTCTATCGTCAGAATGAATTGCTAAAAACCACCCATTTCCTAAAGATTTTTCAAAACTCAGTCCTACAATTTCAGTCCAACGTTGATTTACATAAGTAGTTGCTCCATTTAAATTGGTTCTGAAAATCCCTACGGGAGATACTTCAGTAAGCGTATGAAATCTTTTTTCACTTTCTGTAACGGCTGATTCCGCAAGTGTTCTTAAGGTTTCTTTTTCAAAAAGTTCCAATGCAAATGTAACATCAGCGGTTGCCTTATTTAACAACCCAATCTCTTCATCATCAAAATAATTCTCCTCTGCAGCATAAATTACAAAAACTCCAATGGTGGTATCAAATTTTTTAATTGGAATAGCTATCAAAGATTGAAATCCTCTTGCTAAAGCTTCCTTTCTCCATGGATTCATTATAGGGTCATCTGAAATAGAATTACATACATAATAACTTTCCTGCTTCAAAGCCGTACCTGCAGGTCCGGTTCCTCCTATTTCATCTAACTTTAAACTAATTGTTTTTATAATCGACAAATAGCCTTGATCCTCTCCTGCGTAACTTACAGGATTTACAGTATTAGTAACAAAATCAATAAGACCAATCCAAGCCATTTTAAAATTTCCCTCTTCAACCGCAATCGAACAAACCTCATTGAAAAGCTGATTTTGCTCCTGAGAACGAACAATAATTTGATTGATTTTCGATATAAAAAGATACAGTCGTTTGGCTTTACTTATTTTTTGTTCTGCCATCATTCTTGATGTAACATCCGTTACTATTCCATTCAAGCTTATACTTCCATCTTTATTAGCCACAGCCTTTGAATTAATTTCATGCCACATCAGCCCTTTCACTGGATGAATATATCGATACTCCATTTGTACTGAAGAATCATTGTCAAGTGAATGAGGAAGACTCTCCTTTAGGGCTAAAAAATCATCAGAATGTATGTTTTGAAGGATTAAATCAAAATCCTTTAATTCCTTTAAATTAAAACCAAAAATAAAATCATCCTCATTGTTTAAATAAGGAAAATAAAAATCACCATTAGCTTTAATAACTAAAGAATAAATTAAAACAGCAGAAGTTTGAGTAGAGTTTTTTATTTCATTTAAAAAATTGTTTTTTGAATTTAAATCTTTTTGTAAAATTTCAATTTGTTGCTCTTGTTCTTTAATTCTTGAGATTAAATTTTGATAATCTAAATTCAATTCATCCTTGTATTCATTCATAAGCACCTATTTTGAAGCCTAAATATACTGAAATCCCTATAATAATTTTAGTTTTTTTAACAAAAATACCAGCTGGACACAATTTTTACAGGCTGTCTGTCTTTCAATCAGGACACCTTTGATTTAAGACTTTAATATATTTGCGAAGCTCTCCAAATTAAGAGTGCAATTGAAATAAAATTTCAATGCTTTAAAAAACGAACCAAATAAACCAAAATGAAAAAAATTATTCTGTTTACTTTTTTAGTGGTTTCACTTTCCCTTTATGCTTTTAAAATTGATCCACCAAAAGTCAATCAAAAAACAATTAAAATCAAAGCTCCTTTTGGAACCACTAAAATTAAAACACCTGATTTTAGGACATGTCCCACATTCTTAATTACTGATTTTGGGGCTATTAAAGGAAACAAAGACAAAAACACAGAAGCAATTGCTAAAGCCATTGATGAAGCAAATAAAGCAGGAGGCGGAACTGTTATTATTCCGGAGGGAGAATGGGAAACAGGAAAAATACATTTTAAAAGCAATGTAAATCTTCATTTAAACAAAGGAGCTTTACTGCTATTCTCGGACAATCCAAAGGATTATTTACCTGCTGTACACTCTACCTGGGAAGGACTGGAATGCTACAATTATTCGCCATTAATTTATGCTTATCAATGTAAAAATATTGCTATTACTGGTGAAGGTGGTATCAAAGCCAAAATGGATTTTTGGAAAAAATGGGCAGGTCGCCCAGCTGGTCACATGAATAGCTTAAAAAGGCTATACAATATGTCTGGTCAAAATGTAGCCGTTGAGCAACGTATTATGGTTAACGACACGGCTAATCTTCGTCCGCAATTTATCCAGTTTAACCGAAGCGAAAACATTTTATTAGATGGAATATCTATAACTAATAGTCCTTTTTGGACTGTTCATATGTATCTATCAAAGGATATTATTGTTCGAAATCTAAACATCTATGCACATGGTCACAACAACGATGGTTTTGACCCAGAAATGAGTCAGAATATCTTAGTAGAAAACGTAACTTTTGATCAGGGAGATGATGCTATAGCTGTAAAATCAGGTAGAAATCCCGAAGGATGGCGCTCTAAAACACCAACCAAAAACTTAATTATTCGAAATTGTACGATTAAAAACGGACATCAATTATTAGCAGTAGGAAGTGAATTATCAGGCGGAATTGAAAATGTCTTCATTGACAACTGCGAAGTGCTGGACGGAGCAAAAATGTTCAATTTGGTATTCATTAAAACCAATGAACGCATGGGTGGTTATGTAAAGAATATATATGTTCAAAATATAAAAGGAAGTAAACTGGATTTTGGAATACTTGGTATCGAAACAGATGTGTTGTACCAATGGAAAAATTTAGTTCCAACTGTAGAACGTCGCCTAACTCCTATTTCGGATGTATATTTAAGTAATGTTACTGCCAAAAATGTACAATTTATAGCCCGAATCAAGGGAGAAAAAGAATTACCCATTCGCAACATTTTCCTTAAAAGTGTAACTGCAGATAAAATGGAAGAAAAAGAAAAATACATTACAGAAAACGTTCATAATTTTACTGTTAATCCTAAAGAAAACTAATCAACTATAAAATGTCTCAAAAAAGAATTTTTACAATAATACTATTTGCTTTTTGTTCTTTTGGATTCGCCCAGAAAAGCAAAATAGACGCCATTTACTCCGGAATTCCCTGGTTTGACCAAAACGGAAATACGGTGAGTACTCACGGTGCAGGCATAATCAAAGAAAACAATCGTTACTACCTTTTTGGTGAATATAAAAGCGATGATGCAATTGACTTTACAGGTTTTAGTTGTTATTCCTCTGAGGATTTATACAACTGGAAATTTGAAAAAATAGCACTTCCGGTTCAGGATTCCGGGAAATTAGGTCCTAATCGTATCGGTGAAAGACCCAAAGTCATGAAATGCCCTAAAACAGGCGAATTTATCATGTATATGCATACTGATGATTTGAAATACAAAGATCAGTGTGTGGGCTACGCGACTTCTAAAACTATTGATGGCGAATATACTTTTCAGGGACCAATTTTATTTAATGGTGAACCAATCAAAAAATGGGATATGGGCGTATTTCAGGATACTGATGGCAGCGGTTATATCATTACGCATTCCGGAAATTTGTACAAACTGAGCGATGATTACAAAAGCGTTACTGAGCAGGTTGTTAAAGATATGACCGGGCAATGTGAAGCACCTGTCATTTTCAAAAAAGACGGCACTTATTTTTGGCTGGGTTCAGGGTTGACATCTTGGGAACGCAATGACAATTATTATTTTACTGCTACATCTTTGAAAGGCCCTTGGGAATCACACGGGAATTTTGCTCCCAAAGGAAGTTTAACATGGAATTCTCAAACTACTTTTGTGCTTCCAATTGTTGGCTCAAAAGAAACCACCTATTTGTTTGCGGGAGATCGTTGGGCATTCCCGCATCAAAAATCAGCAGCCACTTATGTTTGGCAACCGCTTTTGGTTTCCGGAAAAACAATTTCACTACCTAATTACAAACAAAGTTGGCAAATCAATCTTGAAACCGGACAATGGTCGGAATCAAAATTAAAAGGTAAAACTATTCCTAATTCTGATAACAAAAAAATTTACTGTTCCGGACTTTGGAAAACACAAAATACTGATAAAGATTCCTTTGCAGACAAATCATCTGATGAAAAAGGAGCCTCTTTTTCAGTTGATTTCAAAGGAACCCAAATTGGTTTGTACGGAGTCGCACGACCAAATGGTGGCTATGCTCAAATTGAAATTAAAGATACCACCGGAAAAACCATTCATTCTCAAATGATTGAAATGTATTGTAAATACTCTGAATCTTCTTTAAAATATTTAAGCCCTGTTTTGCAAAAAGGAACATATAAATTTATTGTTACTGTTTTAGGCAAACATGGGAATTGGTATAAAAAAGACGGAACGGAATTTGGAAGTTCAGGTAACTATGTTTCAATCGATAAAATAATAGTTAAAAAATAATATCCCCAAAAAACAAAAATCCCGTTCTGATGGCTATCAAAACGGGATTTTTTATGATAATTAAAGAAAATTACTCTTCCTCTTCTGCGTGATGTGATTTAGAATAATTACGCCATTTTTCAATACATTCCTTAAAATCATCCGGAAGTTCTGTATCAAATCGCATCATTTCTCCACTGTTAGGATGTACAAATCCAAGTGTTTTAGCGTGCAGGGCCTGTCTTGGCAACGCCTTGAAACAATTTTCAACAAACTGTTTATATTTAGTAAAAGTAGTTCCTTTTAAAATTAAATGACCTCCATATCGTTCATCATTAAATAATGGATGTCCAATGTGTTTCATGTGCGCTCTAATTTGGTGTGTTCTTCCTGTTTCCAAAATACAGGAAACCAAAGTTACATATCCAAAACGCTCTAAAACCTTATAATGGGTTATGGCGGGTTTTCCAATTTCAGGATCATCAAAAACAGCCATTTGCATGCGGTCCTTCAAATGACGGGCTAAGTTCCCTTCAATCGTTCCGCTTTCCTCTTTGACATTTCCCCAAACTAAAGCAACATATTCTCTTTCGGTAGTTTTGGCTTCAAATTGTTTGGCCAAATGCGTCATAGCAGCCTCGGTTTTGGCAATAACCAACAAGCCCGATGTATCCTTATCAATTCGGTGCACTAATCCAGGACGCTCACTGCTGTTCATTGGCAAATTTTCAAAATGAAACGCCAAAGCATTTACCAGAGTTCCTGTATAATTTCCGTGACCCGGATGCACTACTAGTCCCGGTTCTTTGTTGATCAAAAGTAATGCCTCATCTTCATAAACAATATTCAACGGAATATTTTCAGGCAACACATGATTTTCAAAAGGCGGATGCGTCAACATGATGGTAATAATATCAAAAGGCTTCACCTTATAATTTGATTTTACTGTCACATTATTGACATAAATATTGCCTTCGGTAGCCGCGTTTTGTATTTTATTTCGGGTAGCATTCGGAATCAATCCCATCAAATATTTGTCAATTCGCAAAAAGGCCTGCCCTTTAGGAACTTCAAACTTATAATGTTCAAATAATTCGTCTTCCTCTAATTCATTCGGCTCAATACTATTATTCATTCGGTAATTCTTCTTCAGTTGTTGGAGTTGCAATCGTATCTGTTGCTATGTCTTCCTCATAACTTGCTTTTCCGTCTCCTAAAACCAAATCAATTTTAGAGGACTTCAAAACACGATCTCCCGGTTTTATATTTCTTCCTTTGTAACGCATTTCCAGTACCATATCTTTACCAAGATTTGGAATATACGTAATTGTTCCTTCTTCCAGTCCTAAAGCTTTCAAAGTAGGAACCGCTTCACGATAGGTTTTCTCAATCAAATCAGGTACTTTCACCGATGAAAAACCGGAACTGTTAATTTTGATATATACTTTACGACCATCTTTAACTTTTTCGCCCGGCATAGGATCCTGTTGCACCACACTAAATTTCGGGTAATCGCCTCGGTAATCTACACTGTCAAGCAACACATAATCTAAGTCTAACTCGTCTAACTTCTCTTCTACCTGTTCTTCAGTTAATTTTCTCAAATCAGGCACCGTAATTTCATGTCCGTGATCGGTTGTAAAAGTCAGCCAATGCATAAAAAGATAACCTAAAACGGCAATAATCAAAGCTGCAAGAAACAATTGTCCAAAGAACACTCGACTCGTTAAGTATTTACGTAAACTCATATATATTTTTTTAATGGTGTCAAAGATAAAGCTATTTCGTTTCAAAAAAAATGATAATTTTGTTTTATGCACCTTAACCTCAGCAATAGTCAAGATGAGGCGCTTTTTACTAATATTAGCCACAGATTAAAAAATTTTCTCAGATTTCTTGAAATAATAAAAAATAAAATCAGTGTTAATCTGTGAAATCAGTGGCAAAAAAAATTAGATACATTTCAAGGAAATGTCATAAAACAGAATCAATTTTTAAAATACAAACGAAACTAAATGAAAAACATTGCCATCATCATGGGCGGCTATTCCAGTGAATACAAAATTTCATTGATTAGCGGTAACGTAGTTTACAAATTTTTAGACAAATCAAAATACAACGGATTCCGCATCCACATTTTCAAAGAAAAATGGGTTTATGTGGACGATGCCGAGAACGAATTTCCAATTGACAAAAACGACTTTTCAGTTACTATCAACGGAAACAAAATTACATTTGACTGTGTTTTCAATGCTATTCACGGAACTCCGGGTGAAGACGGATTAATGCAGGCTTATTTTGAATTATTAAATATTCCACAAACCGCTTGCGACTATTACCAAGCAGCCTTAACGTTCAATAAAAGAGATTTACTATCTGTTTTAAAACCATACGGAATCAAAACGGCAATTTCTTATTATTTAAACCAAGGGGATGCAATCAACACTACCGAAATTATCAATAAAGTAGGTCTGCCTTGTTTTGTAAAACCAAATAAAGCCGGTTCCAGTTTCGGAATTTCAAAAGTAAAAACCGAAGCCGAATTGCCAGTAGCCATCGAAACAGCGTACAAAGAAGACAACGAAATCATCATTGAAAGTTTCCTGGATGGAACTGAAGTTTCCGTAGGAGTTATCAATTACAAAGGCGAAATTATTGTTTTACCAATTACAGAAATTGTTTCTGAGAATGATTTCTTTGATTACGAAGCCAAATATCAGGGAAAATCTCAGGAAATCACTCCTGCCCGACTTTCGGACGAAATGACTCAAAAAGTAGGCGCTATTGCTAAACGCGCTTATGAAGTCTTAAAAATGAAAGGATTCTCCCGTTCTGAATTTATCATTGTTGACGGCGAACCACATATGCTGGAAATGAACACCATTCCGGGATTAACTACCGAGAGTTTGATTCCGCAACAGGCCGCCGCAGCCGGAATTTCATTAGAAGATTTGTTTACTAATGCGATCGAGTTAGCATTAGCATAATTTTTTAGCCACAGATTAAAGGATTAACAAAGATTTATTCTTTCTAATCTGTGGCTATTTTCAGGCACATTCAGAAGTAATCTATCTTTTGAATAAAAATTAAAGAAAATGACCGATTTTAGATATCCATTATCGGTCATTTTTGCTTTTTGAGATTTTTCAAGATATAGTTTCGG
>NZ_JBBYHU010000037.1:0-40306 GCF_038289905.1 Flavobacterium flavipallidum
TCCTGAGCTAAAGCAGTCTGCCCATAAATTAAAAAAGCTATGATAGCCAAATAAAATTGTAATTCTTTTTTCATACTAAATTATTTATTATTTATAATACATTAATTTAATCCAACTTCTAATCATACCACGCTTGAATTCTTCCTGCTTACTATCTAATAGTTTTAATTAACAAAACATTAAGATTAACAAAAGTAAAACAAAAACACAATTAACGCAACCGATTGTTAATTTATTTTTCAATAAAAATATAAATAATTTTTACTTTATGTATTTATATTGGTTTTTAATTACTAATAAAATAATTTTAATCATAAAAAATGTAATTATCATACAACACAAAGCCAAAAAAAAACTCTATTCACCACCTAAACACACTTCAAAAAACACAAAAAAAACAGAATTTTTCAAAACCTTAAAACCATAAAAAAAAAAAGGAGGAGTAACTCTACCCATCCTTTAATAAATTATTTTAGATCATTATTATTTTCAGCATCTTAATAATAAAAATCACATATTAAGATATTGAAAAAATATAATACAAAAAAAACTACCCGAAAATAATTTCCAGACAGTCTTTTTTTTTAGTTCGTAATATTCATGGTATAATTATATTACAAATAATCTTGCTGCTAAGCTAGGAATAATGCTTAAGACAAAGCTGTTTTCTGCATTGAAATATTCTAATTCTTCAGCAGTTTGAGCATAAAAAGTAGTTGTAAGAATGCTCATAAATAGTATAATAATTGTTTTCATAGTTATATTTTTAAATACAAGCAAAGCTTTTGTAAAATGATCATAAAAAACCACAGCTTTCTTTACTGCTGTGGCTTTTTAATTGATTTTTTTTTTAGAGTTTACCCTGATCAACCATTACATCAACAAGATAGCCAAATACTTCATCTTCAATAGGGCTTTCTTTGCTATTACTTTGAAGTATTCCTGGCAAACAATAATCAAATATTTTAGTACCATTTTTATAGATTGCAAAATAAATTACACCTAATATATGTTCATCTAATGAAATACCATAGTCACTTAAATATCTTTTTACACCTGCTTTAGGTACAAAATTGGTGAATATTTTGTCTAATACGGGCTTATAACTTACAGCTTTGGTAGCTACAATTGTAGTTTCACCAAGACCTCCTATTTCTATATTATAATAAGTATAGTTGTTATCTATTTTGCTAATAACAGCTATTTGACCTGCTTTTGCTCCTAAAATAAAGTAATCCTTACCTGCTAAACTCGGAATAGCACTTAATACTGTATTATTATTAAAGGAGTCATACAACTCTATTTCTTCTTGATTTTGAGCATAAAACATTGTAGTAATCATGCTCGTTAATATAATAATTATTGTTTTCATAGTTATATTTTTAAGTACAAGCAAAGCTTTTGTAAAATAATCATAAAGAAACCACAGCCTTATAGCTGTGGCTTTTTTTTAGGACAGTTTACAGTTGATCTGGATTAGCTATTAAATAGTAATAAAAAAACTCTAATATTTCATCATCAATGGGGCTTTCTCTATTGGTAATTCTTATTGAAAGTACAGAAGTATCAAATGTTTTTATTCCATTTTTATATATTGCAATATAAAATGACCCAAATGAATCGTCGGATAATAAATTACCATACTCACTTAAATATCTTTTTACACCAGCTTTAGGTACAAAATTGGTGAAAATTTTATCTAATACAGGCTTATAACTTACAGTCTTGGTAGCTATAATTTTATCTCCATCCGTAACCCTACTTCCAAGTTGTAAATTATAATAAGTATAGTTGTTATCTATTTTGCTAATAACATATATTTGCCCCTCTATTGCATCGAAAATAAAATAATCCTTGCCTGTTAAACTCGGAATATTGTTTAAAACTATATTATTTATTCTATTCCCTAATTCTATTTCATCTGCGGTTTGAGCATAAAACACTGTGGTAATCATACTCATTAATATAATAATTATTGTTTTCATAGTTATATTTTTAAATACAAGGAAAGCTTTTGTAAAATGATCATAAAAAAACCACAGCTTTCTTTACAGCTGTGGCTTTTTAATTGATTTTTTTTTTAGAGTTTACCCTGATCAACCATTACATCAACAAGATAGCCAAATATTTCATCTTCAATAGGGCTTTCTTTACTATTACTTTGGAGTATGCCAGGCAAACAATAATCAAATGTTTTAATACCATTTTTATAGATTGCAAAATAAATTACACCTAATACATGTTGATTTAATGAAATACCATAGTCGCTTAAATATCTTTTCACACCTGCTTTAGGTACAAAATTGGTGAATATTTTGTCTAATACGGGCTTATAACTTACAGCTTTGGTAGCTACAATTGTAGCACCACTCAAGCGGCCAATTTCTAAATTATAATAAGTATAGTTGTTATTTATTTTGCTAATAACAGCTATGTAACTTTCTTTTGCATCCAAAATAAAATAATCCTTGCCTGCTAAGCTAGGAATAGTGCTTAAGACAAGGCTGTTTTCTGCATTGAAATATTCTAATTCTTCAGCAGTTTGAGCATAAAATACTGTGGTAATCATACTCATTATTACTATAATAATTATTTTCATATCTTTTATGTTTTTAATTTATTTATTTATCTAAATGAAGGCAAGGCAGTTGTATAGTTAGGTATAATTTTTCTTGGTTTGGGACCATGATCAATCCCGCTTCTTTGTTTTTCTGGTTTGCCTAACAAACGCCATACCAAATTTTCAAACAAAATAGCATCATCTTGATTATGTTCATTAGTAGCTGTTGCCATTAAACTAGGGCGACCATGCCCAAAAAATTCGTGTAATCCTATCGCTTCGTTATATAATGAAGATGAAGTATCTAAAACTGAAAGTGTTTCGCCATTGTAGTTCATTGTTGCTCCACTCTTCCAAAACTCTAATAATTCTGTGGAGGTGAGACCATCACCCGATTTGACTAAAACTTCTTCTAATCTAGGAGGCAATACAAATGCATTTACGATTTTATCATAATCGCTTGAAACTGCTCCTAATGTTGTTTTTAATGTGGTTTCATCATCAAAATATTTAATAATCATAGGTTTGTCTGAATTTATTGTATTGGCTACAATTGTTGCAAATACCTTCTGATCACCTGGATCCAAATCATTTAAAGCCTCATCTAATTTATCTTGCGGTATTTTAGAGAAAAACTTTTTATTGTTTTTTGGACCTCTTTTTATAAGAGCTTTAAATTTATCAAATTTAGGGCTTTTGTTCAAAACATTAAAGATGTCATTTTGGAGTTGTTTAGCATCTGCTATACTGACTCCTCCTGCTGCGCTAGCATTAGGATCTGACTCGGGTAAATCACTTGTGGGGGCTGAATAATTCCCATTCTGGTCATACCCATTCTGGTCATATCCATAGATGTCATACCCATTCTCATTAAATCCATAGTCATTATAACCAAATACGTCATACCCATTTCGATCATATCCATCTGCATTAAATCCAAATGCATCATACCCATTAACGTCAAATCCATTGGCATCGTAACCATTGGCATCGTACCCATTTGTATAGACAAAATCAATATGTGTTGTAGATTCGTAAAGGCCAGATATTCCTGATTGCCAGTCAGTCACAATTGTTCCTTCAAGATTTTCGTCAATATATGTGGTTACCACTATATCATTATAAGGATTTTCGTCATTATTTACTGTATCAATATATATATTAAGATCATAAAATGTTTCGATATTACCTCCGAGGTCTTCAAAAGCTTGTAGAAAATCTATAGTTGTTTGATCAAAGCCTGAATTACCCCAATCTTCAAAATACCCTTCACCATCTGTGAATGCATAACTTGCTTGTCCGCATAATATACATAAGAACGTGAGGACTAATATATAATGTTTTTTCTTCATTGCTATTATTATTGTTTAATTAAAAATAGTCTTTATGACTTGGTTGTTATAGTACAGGTTCAAGATGTAATTACCACTTGGAGCCGAGAATGGGATGATTTGTTCTTGCATTCCGATACCGCTGGTAATCAACTGTTGCTGTGATTTTAAGATTCCGTTGAGGTCATAAATACGCATGCTGACAGGCGTTTGTTCCTTCAGCTCAAAATTCAGTTTAAAGCTATTACCCGCTACTGGATTAGGGTATACAACCATCTTAGAGACTATGGTTTAAGTATAAAACAAAAAAGTTGTAGCTGTAAAAAACTACAACTTTTTGTTACCATTTTACTCTCAATTGTGTTACATATTTCAAATAAGTGCTGTCAGGAAAAATTGCACAAAGTGAGGACACTTTGCACAGCAGGGTTACTACTTTAATTTAAGTAAATACTCGTTAGAAACGAACACCAGAGGAGTTTTATTATAATTGATTTGGATTAACAATTAAGTAGTAAAAAAAATCTAATACTTCATCCTCTATTGGACTTTCTATTGGTTTATTATCAAGAGATGGAGGTAAACAAGTATCAAATGTGTTAACCCCATTTTTATAAATAGCGAAATATAGTTCTCCTGGTATGGAATAATTATAATCTTCACGAACATACTCACTTAAATATTTTTTCACACCAACTTTAGGTGTAAAATTAGTAAATATTTTATCGAATACAGGTCTATAAATAATCGTTTTAGTTGTTACAGTCCTAACATCAGTTGCAACGTGTTGAAGTTTTATATTATAATAAATATAGTTGTCATTTATTTTACTAATAGCAGCTACGTGACCTTCTATTGCATCTAAAATAAAATAATCCTTACCTATTAAACTTGGAACAGTATTTAAAACTATATTATTTATTCTATTCCTAAATTCTAATTCTTCTTGACTTTGAGCATAAAACACTGAGGTAATCAGGCATGTTAATCCTATAATTAATGTTTTCATAGTTTTGTTTTTGAAATTATCTAAATGATGGTAAAGCTGTTGCATAGTTAGGTATAGCAATTTTCTTATAATGTTCTCTACCATCGTTTTGTTTTTCTGGTTCTCCAAGTAATCGCCATACCAAATTTTCAAATAAGATAGCATCATCTTCATTATGTTGTGAAGTAGCCGTCTCTATAGATTTAGGACGACCATGCCCGAAAAATTCGTGTAAGGCTGTAACTTCATTATATTTTGAAGATGTAATATCTAAAATTGAAAGTATTTTGCCATTATAGCTAGTTGTTGCACCAGCTCAGATTCGGCATTTTCCAGCACAGTAACACCACCTAAATCAGTGTTAAAATCATAAATAATCTCCGTTTGTGCAGAAAGATTATACCCAATAATCATAAGAGCTATAACAGCTATCATACTTTGTGATTTTCTTTTCATTGTATTTTTATTATTTTTACGAAACATGCCTTATTTAACACAACTTTAGTTGTTAAATAACAAATATAAAACAAATTAACAATTAACACAACCGATTGTTTATTTATATAAAAAATACTATTAAATTTTTCTTTATTCATTTTTATATAATTTAAACTAAATATAAAGAAATTTAAATCAAAAAAAACAACATCAAAACAACACTTCATAGCATTAAAAAAGCAATAGTCAAAATAGGAATACAATTTATAAAAGACAGAAAACAGATATTATTATAAACAAAAATTACCATTTTAAAAATTCCAAAAAAAAAAAAAAAAAAGGAGGAGTAACTATACCCATCCTTTTTTTATTCTATATTATTTTTTATTCTATTTCAAATAAAAAACACAAATCACCTATATTCAAAACACCACCTAAATTGTCATAAAATCCTACTGCCCAACAACAGAAGAATAACATAAGGCAACTGTATCAGAAGAAAAACGTTGTATTAATTATTAAATTTAATATCATCAATATAATGCGAAGTATAAGTACCTCCTATACCACAAACAGCTTGTGTTAGTCCTCCAAAAGGATATAAATTTGAAGTATCAGTATAGGTATAGCCTACATTGAAGATTTTTCCATCCAAAGAGTATTCAAATTTAATTACAAAACCTTTAATAGAAACACGATACCAATAAGCCTTTAGCGGCGTCATTGGCGTTTTTCCCCCATCTAAATATACTCCCGCACTACTTCCTAAAGTACTCACAGCACCATCTGCAGCATTTCTAACCATAAATGTTACTGATCCTGACGCATTATTTTGCACCATTAAATAATAACCATTTTTAATGCCTGACGCATAGGTCCCTAAGCCTGTACCTCTCAACAAAAACCCTTTTTTTATCCATGCACCAGAATTAGGTAATGCTGTTATATATTCCTTCCACGTAATACTGTAGTTTGTAGCTTTAGGTATCGATACCAAATCATTAACACAGGTCTGATTAGACAAACCAGAAGCAGTTTGTTGACGAAGCACCTTTGTATTATTTGGCACACCGTTGTCTGTCAGACCTGCAATTACTCCAACCGCAGGAGCCCCTGCATTTACTTCCGTAAATACACCGGCTAAATCTGTATTAAAATCATAAACAACTTCTTTTTGAGCCGAAACGCTGTGCCCGATAGCCATAAAAGTTATGGCAGCTATCATACTTTGTGAATTTCTCTTCATACTATTTTTTTTTATATACATTTTACACACTACAACTTTACAGTTATAAAAAACAAATATAAAACAAATGAACAATAAGCGCAACCGATTGTTTATTTATTTTAAAAAAAACTCAATTAAATTTTACTTTATACATTTTTAACACTTTTAAATTATAAATAAACTAATTACGTTAACAATTTACAAATACAATTAAAAAATAACACACACTATTATATTCTGAGTTACACTTAAAAAACTGTACCAATCACTAATATTTGAACAAAAAAATGGAGCTACTTGGCTCCATTTTCTTTAATATACTATTTTAGGCAATAAAATTAACTATATATTTAGAACAAATAAACTTAATTATCTAATTTTATATTAATCACTTTTATAAAGAACTATAAGCTTCAATACATGCTATAAACCTTAAATTCTAACAGCAATACAATTTATTTATAAATTGAATCATTACCACTATACGTCAAATGTTTAAAAGAAGCTGAACTACTGCTTTTCCCTCCATTTGAAGTTGCATACATTCCGTACAAACAGCCTATAAATCCACCAGCTACTTTAGTACTCAGAAATTTTGCATCTACATCGTCTTTTAAGAGAGTCCAATTCTTCGAATTTTCAGAAAAATAAAAACTATAAGCATCTTTATTTGAACTAATTTTTAAATTAATTTTTTCTGAAGTTGCTTCTATAAATTTTTCCGCTAACAACTCAGTAGTAGCGTCTTTACTTTTAAACAGCTGCAAAACATCTCTCCCGTCTTTTTTGGACTTTGCAAGAAAATAATAATGACTTTCGTCCTGAACAATAACTAAACCCGCTTTTTCATTTGAAGATGAAGGACTGAAACTCATTTCAGTTTCAAAATTACTATTGATATGTTGTTGTCTTTTTCCAACAAATGATGGACTAGTAAATTCAGAAATCGTTTCCGGTTTCAATTTCAATACCAAGCCTTTCTTTTTTGAAATAGAAAAAGAATTATAATCAATAGTACGCATAAACAATAAACTAGGATCTAATTGTTTATTCAATTTAAGAGTGTACTTAAAATTACCAGATTGTGGCAATACCTTTTTTTGTTTTACTTCCTTAAAATCAAAAGTTTGGGTATATTGAATTTCCTTATGATCAGGATTTATGACAGGCCATTCATTAACCCATTTAACTGGAGCAATAAAAGTTTCACGCCCTGTATTATAGTAATCTCCTTCATAAGGACGAACCGCTAAAAAAACAGCATAATCCTTCCCATCAGGTCCTTCAACAAATTGAGCATGCCCAGCGGAAGTTATTGGATCTTTACGATTAGCAGGCAAATCTCTTTGAGTTAAAATTGGATTTTTACCATAAGGCTCATAAGGTCCTGTCACAACTTTACTTCTTAGAACTACCTCCGAATGATTAACAGAGGTTCCTCCTTCTGCAGCATATAAGTAATACCAGCCATTCTTCTTCATGATATGTGGTCCTTCTATCCAAACTGGTTCTTTAGTAATATCTACACCACCGTTTATCAATTGCGTTTCTTCTCCAACAACTTTTAGATTCTTATAATCCATCTCATAGATTCTAACCGTTCTATGCCCTTGATACAATGGTTTATTATTAGGCGCATCACTATTATAAACAATATAAGCTTTATCTGTCTCTTCATCAAAAAACAATGAAGGGTCAATTCCTCTTACTTGAGGAATTTTCACAGGATTACTCCAAGGCCCCGCTGGATCTTTTGCTGTTACCACAAAATTACCCTCATTATCAATATCGGTACATGTAACATAAAAAAGCCCTTTGTAATATGAAATTGCCGGAGCAAAAAGACCTCTTGTTAAGCGTTCACCAATAAAATCCATTTGAGAAGGACGATCAATTACGTTACCTATTTGTTTCCAATTTTTCAAATCTTTACTATACATAACCGGAATACCCGGGAAATAAGAAAAAGTAGAATTGACCAAATAATAGTCCTTATCGACTTTTACAATACTTGGATCAGGATAAAAACCTGAAAGAATAGGATTTGTGATAGTAATTTGAGCAACAGCAACTTCAACCGTTACTATTTGTAACGCAAGTATCAGGAACAGATTTTTTTTCATCTTTAAATTAATATTTATTATTTCATTGTTTATTATATTTCTTTTTCCTTTTGGGAAAACATATCAATTTTACAGCATTCATTATTCTAAAGCAGTAAAATAGCACAATTATTTATTTAGAAATGTGTAAATATTTCCTTTTTTTGTTTCAATATCAACTAAAACAGTAGGTTTAAGTTCAAGTGGTTTTATATTTGATTTATCAGATATAATGGCTGCTGCCGTTTGATCAACAAAATAAAAAGGATTTGGATTTTCACCATTTGCAATTGCCAATTCAGCACCTGATTTTTGTTTCATATCATTTGGCAAACGCAACCTTAGATTCCCTCCTAATGTTGATTTTATAACCAATTTAGTAAGTTTAGAGTTCTTCCATTTCATTTCAACAATTTCAAAACCACCTCTGGCACATATTCCTCCAATAGCTCCTTCCGGCCAAACATCAGGCAATGCCGGAAGCAAATGAATAGCTCCATCTGAACTTTGAACTAACATTTCGGTAATTCCCGAAGTACATCCAAAATTTCCATCAATCTGAAAAGGTGGATGCGCATCAAAAAGATTATTATAAGTTCCTCCTCCTTCAGGATTTACACCTAAAGGAGTAAGTTGGTTTTTTATAAGCGAAAAAGCATGATTTCCATCTTGTAATTTTGCCCACCAATTTATTTTCCAACCCATACTCCAACCTGTGGATACATCACCACGTTGAAGCAAGGTGTTTTTTGAAGCTGCAAACAATTCAGGTGTTCTATAGGCCGAAATCTGATTAGAAGGAAATAGTCCGTAAAGATGGGACACATGACGATGATTATCTTTAGGATCATCAATATCATCCAGCCATTCCTGAAGCTGATTGTATTTCCCTATATGCATAGGAGCCAATCTATTGCATAACTGTTTCAATGTATCTATTAAAGTTGCATCTTCTTTTAAAATTTGTGCCGCCCGAATTGTGGAAGAAAAAACGTCATAAACAATTTGGTTATCCATTGTTGTTCCTGCATCAAGTGATGATCCATTATGGGCTTTTGGTGCATTTTCTGGAGAATTCCCAGGATTTACAACCAGCCATTTGTATTTAGGATGTTCTACTAGAAAATCCACATAAAATAAAGCTGCACCTTTTAAAACAGGATATATAGATGCTAAATATTCTTTATCTCCTTTATAAAGATAATGTTCCCATAAGTGCTGACTCGCCCATCCGCCTCCAGCAGTCCATAATCCCCAAAAAGCTCCATCTACTGCTCCGGTAGCGCGCCAAATATCTGTATTATGATGTGCCATCCATCCCCTTGTTCCATACATGGTTTTGGCTGTTTCTTGTCCTGTAACAGCTAAATCTTTTACCATTTCTAAAAAAGGTTGATGCAACTCTGAGAGATTGGTTTTTTCAGCAGGCCAATAATTCATTTCAGCATTGATATTAATGGTATATTTACTATCCCAAGCTGGATATAAACTGTTATTCCATATACCTTGCAAATTAGCGGGTTGTCCACCTGGTTGTGAAGAAGAAATTAACAAATAGCGACCATACTGATAATATAAGGCTACAAATTGTGGATCATTTGTATTTCTAAAATTCTTCAAACGTTCATCTGTTGGCAAATTAGCTGCTGGAGTTGTTTCTAAATCTAATTTAACCCGATTGAAATATTTTTGATAAGCAGCAATATGATTCTTTTTAATTGTTTCAAAAGATTTTCCAAAAGCGGCATTCATATAATCAGCGGCACGTTTCGCTTCATTTCCGCTTACATCATTATACTTATTAAAATTAGTAGCTATCGATATGAAAATAGTAGCAGCATTCGCATTTTTTACAATAAGTGAATTATCTGTTTGCTCCAGTTTTCCACTATCTAATTTTATACGGGTTATACCTTTAAAGTTAATCAAACCCTTTACTCCTTCATGATCACTGGTAGTCCCTGTAATTTCAAGATCATTTGATTTACTTACTGCAAAACTCTTAGTCTTATGTGGTGAAGTATAATTAGCCGTGAATGAAATACTCCCTTTTTTATTTGCTGTAAGATGAATTACAATTACTCTTTCTGAGAACGAAACGAAAGTCTCTCTTGTGTAAGTTACTCCATTAACTACATAGCTGGTTTTTGAAATTGCATTTTCTATGTTAAGTTCTCTCCTGTAATTAGAATACTTTTCATGCCCCTCAAAATTCAAATTAAGATTTCCTACTGGCTGAAAAATTTGTCCTTGTGATTTTTTTGAAATAAAAGCTTGGTTTGCTAATTTTTCAGCATCCTTATGTTTTCCATCAAAAATCATTTTTCTTATTTCTGGTAAAGCAGCTAAAGCATTTGGATTATCATTTCTATTGGGACCACCACTCCATACTGTATTTTCATTTAACTGGATAATTTCATGAACAACATTTCCATAAACCATAGCTCCTAAAAAACCATTACCAATAGGCAAAGCATTTTCCCATACATTTCCAGATGGCACATTATACCAAAGTTTAAGACCCTGATTTTTTTGAGGATAAACAAAAGATATTATTAATAAAAAGGCTAATACTACTATTTTCTTCATTCTAATTAATTATCTATTTCAAATATTACTTTTGCGATTTAAACTTTCCTTCTTCTTCCTTAATTTTTTACTAAACTTAAAAAAGTATGACGAGCAACTTGGCAAATATATAAAATTACACAATCGGTTGTTTTAAATTTTATTATTATAAAAAAAATATGCTTTTTTTTTTATCCTTTACAATATCCATTCCTAGAATAAAATACATAATCAAAAAAAATAGATATAATTAAATTAATTTGTTCTAAAAAACATCTTAGGGACTAAAAAACAGAATTTAAAAAATCTATCAGTTATGATTTCGGTTATACTTAATCTACGTGGAAAAACCAGTCAAATTGACCACCAGTTTCAAGTGCAAATACAATCGAATAGACATCCATCAGCGCAATTACAAACCTTATATCTATACCACAATTCCAAAACATTTAGCCAGTATCCATCAATTTATAACTCAATGGAGTGCTGCCCGATTTATTGATTGGGCAAATAGTATTGATGAATCAGTTGGAGCCTATATTATGCAAATAATTGAAAGTCGAAACCATTCTGAACAGGCTTATAAAAGTTGTTTAGTAATACTAAACTTCGAAAAGAAGGTTGGTAAGCAGAGATTAATAAATGCCTGTAAACGGGTACTTGATCTTAGAATTTACAATTTTAAAACGATACAAAATATTTTAGAAAACAACTTAGACTTTATTGATTTTGAACAAGAACCTGAGCAGGAACTACCTAATCATGCTAACATAAGAGGAAAACATTATTATGACTAAATTAAATCTTAAAAACATGAATGACCCGAGCGTAGAACAGGCGAAGCAATCTACAGTAACCTAAATGAGGCAAATGAAGTTTATGGCATGTTCAATGCTTTTAAAACAGCCATTGAAAGCGGAAAAACAAACCAGGACACACTCGATCAGTTTGTATCAATGCTCATTGATGCAGAATGGGACCAAAGACACAATCGCCGTATTGAACGCAGTATTAAAAATGCCCGATTCTATTATAAATCCAATATTGAAAGCATCAATTTTGATGTATCAAGGAATCTTGACCGAAACACATTAGTGCGTCTGGTAGAATTTGAATTTATTGAAAAAAATGAAAACATCTTAATTATAGGAAGTACTGGTGTCGGTAAAAGTTATTTAGGCACAGCGTTAGGATACCAAGCCTGTATTCAGGGCTATAAAGTGAGCTACTTTAATACTTCAAAACTGTTTGCAAAATTAAAAATGGCAAAAGTAAACGATTCATACCTGAGAGAACTTGCTAAAATTAAAAGACAAGATGCCATTATACTAGATGATTTAGGACTTCAGGCATTAGACAGTCACAATCGATTTACCCTTTTGGAGATTATTGAAGACAGACATAATAATGGTACTGTAATTGTAACATCACAAATCCCAGTCCAAGGCTGGTATGATATCATTGGTGAAAAAACCATAGCTAATGCAATTTTGGACAGACTTATACATCAATCCCACCGACTCGAATTACATGGAGAATCCATGAGAAAGAAAAGAAGTATAAACAAGGGATAATTTTTAAGTATATTTGAATACTAATTAACAGATGAAAAAGAGTAGTTTTTAATAAAAAACGGAGGTGATCATTTTGCTCTGGATTTGGGTGGTCAATATCAATGGATTTTACAAAAGCTAAGGGAGACAATTCTAACCATTTTTATAAATTTCAACCTATAGAAAAACAAAAATTTCCTCTCAAGCAAAATTAGGAGAAATTAAAGCTCCTCCAGTTTTTGAATATGACACTGCTAGCGAAAAAGGAAAAAGCTATACTTTTCAAATAACAGAAAAATAAAAAAATTAAAAGTTTATTCAAAAAACAAATGTATTCTATTAGGAAGAAATCATATTCAATAAACACTAAAAAAAAAAACTTTAAATAAGTAAAGCCAAAAAGAAAATTAATAAAATTATTATTGTATAATTTTGTTTTAATCTCACTAAAATTACAATGAATACCTTTTTAAAAAAGCATTTAATATTAATTCTAAATCTGCTGTATCACTCGGTAATATTCAGTCAGGAAAACTACGCATTCGAACAATATCACGTAGAAGACGGACTTCCGCATAATATTATTAACAGAATCATTCAGGATAAAAAGGGATTTATCTGGATCGCCACTACCAATGGACTTAGTCGCTATAACGGTTATTCATTTGCTAATTTCAAGCCCAAAGTTTCAGATAAAATTATCATGAAAAATAATCGTATTGATAAAATTCTTGAAGATACTGTTGGAAGAATTTGGATAACCTCAGAAGCAATAGACTCAAGAGTATATTGTTTCGACCCTAGAACAGAATCTTTTTGGAGTCCGGAACTTATAACAAACTTAGTCAATAAAAAATTTAATATTGGACAAATTAAAATCACAAAATCCGGGAATGTATGGTTACTTTCAAAAAATGATGATGGATGTATTTTAGTCTCCAATTCGAAATATTCTACAAAGGTCTTTCACAAAAAACATAACAACCTAAAAAACAACAAAATAAATAATGTTTTTGAAGATTCAAAAAAACAAACATGGATATTAACTAACAATGGAATAACATTAATAAATACATTCAAACCTGCACAGCAGTCAATTACATTTCAAAAGAAGAATCAGAAAAATTTTGAATTCTATAGTGCAATTGAATTGGAAGATGAAATTTATTTTGGGGGTTCAAATGGTAACTTGGCTATCTTTTCAAAAGAAAACAAAAAACTAAAAATAAAAAACATTCCATTAAATGCTAATATTATACAATTAAAAAAACTAGATCCTCAAACTATTTTAGCAATAACTGACCAAAAAGGATTTTGTACAATCAATCTGATTACAGCTGTAATTACTAAATTCGATTCAAACACATTACCTCAATTAAAAACAAACGATTTAATACCTATAGCCTTTACAAAACAACATCAATTATGGTTTAATACAGCCAAAGAAAAAGGGATTTACTTATTTGATTTTAAATTAAAAAAACTTTTTAATTTTCCTGGAATTAAAAATGATCCGGTAAATACTACCACACCTCTAAATGCCTTTGTCATTACTGACAAAAAGGGAACTATTTGGGTTCAACCATATGGAGGTGTATTTTCTAAATTTAACAATGCTCAAAAAAAACTTATTCCGTTTAAACTGCCTAACAGCTCAATATCAAATGGTTTGCATACGGCTTTTTTTGATCGCCAAGGTAGTTTATGGTATAATATCGAAGCTACTGGTCTATCTAAAATTACATTTAGCGACTATAATTTTATAAATTCTCCTTTACAAAATCCCCCCAGAAACGTCAGATCCCTATTTCAAGATAAAAAACAAAATATTTGGGTTGGTACAAAACAAAAACAAATCATACTTTTTGATAAAAATTTAAATCAATTGGGCATGATTGCACCAACAGGAATGCTAAATCAATCTGCAAGCTGGTCAAAAACGGCTTATAGTATTATTGAAGATAAAGACCAAACAGTTTGGATTGGAACAAGAGGTGACGGCCTATATAAATTGACACCTCTGAAAGAAGCATATCATTATAAAGTTGAACATTATTTAAATAACAATAAAAATAATTATAGCCTTAGCAGCAATGATATTTATTCTGTATATGAAGATCATAATGGTTTAATATGGATAGGTACATTCAATGGTTTAAATCTTATTGAAGAGGATAAATTCGGGAAACTTCGTTTTATTAACCACAAAAATCGATGGACAAATTACCCATTAGATTCGTTTAATAAGATTCGTTGCATTAAAGAGACTAAAGAAGGAGTGATTCTGGTGGGTAGTACTGGAGGCTTAGTAGCGATAAAATCAAGCAAAAATCGTTTTCATAATCTGGGAAATTTAAAATCTTATAATATCAGTTCCCATAAACCAAATGGCTTAATGAGTAATGACATTATGGATATTTGTATTACCCAAAAAGGCCTAACAATCTTAGCAACAGCAGATGGCGGAATCAGTAAAGTGATTTCAAAAAATCATCAGGGATTTCCCCTTCAATTTAAAACATTTGGAAGAAATGAAGGTTTACCCTCCGCGAATATGCTTTCTATAGTTGAGGATAACAACCATAAAATCTGGACAGCAACTGATGATATATTAACCCGTTTTGATTACAAAAAGGAATACTTTGAAGTTTTCCCTGAATTAAAGTGGATTCTTTCCAACACAAATTTTTCTGAAGCAACAAAAATAAAACTACAATCTGGTGAACTATTATTTGGCTATACAGAAGGAATTGTACGCTTCTTTCCTAATCAAATAAAAACCAATGATTATGCACCCTATTTAGCTTTTACTAATCTTCGGCTATTTAATAAGAAAGTAGAAATCAATAGTAATAATTCGCCTTTAATTCTTTCTTTGGACAACAATAAAAAAATCGTTTTGAAACACAATCAAAACTTTTTCAATATCGAGTATGCTGCTCTGGATTATAAAAACCCAAAAAACATCAAATATGCCTATAAACTCGAAGGTTTTGATGAGAAATGGAATTTTGTCAACAATCAGAGAACAGCATTTTATACCAATGTACCTAAGGGAAGCTATACCTTTAAAGTAAAATCGACCAACAGTCAGGGAAATTGGGTAGCAAACGAAAGAAGTTTACGCATTAAAGTTGAACCTTCTATTTGGAATACAACGCTGGCTTACATTATTTATGCGCTGTTAATTATAGGGTGTATCCTTCTGATAAATCGTACAATGATTACCATTTACCAATTAAAAACGAATGCCAAAATTGAAAAAGATATGTTTGATATGAAACAGAAGTTTTTTATCGATATTTCTCATGAATTGCGCACACCTTTAACGTTAATATCAGGTCCAATCGAATATTTAATAAACGATAACCGAACACCTGAGATCATAAAAAAACAACTATCCTACGTATCCCAAAGTACAAGCAGGCTGCAAAGACTGGTTAATCAGATATTGGATTTCAGAAAAATTCAGGATCAGAAATTAAAAATCTCCGAAATAAACTTAACCGAATTTGCCAGTGATATTTTTAATAATTTCATCGAAATCGCTCAGGAAAAAAAGATTAATTACAACCTGGAAATTTTAGATGATGACATCAAATTATGGGCTGATAAAAATGCTTTGGAAAAAATCATCATGAATCTTTTATCGAATGCTTTTAAATACACTCCTGATGAAAAAGCAATACGTCTTCGCATTTACAAAACCGAGAAAAAAATTGGATTGACTGTTATCGATGAAGGTATTGGGATTTCCGAAGAGCACCACAACAGCATCTTTAACCGCTTTTCTTCTTTCAACAAAAACAGCAACAATACAAGTACCGGTATTGGTTTATCGATGGTAAAAGAATTGGTAGAAAAACATCATGGCGAAATTAATTTTGAAAGTAAAACCAATAAAGGCAGCAGCTTTTCTGTCTTTTTCAAACAGGGATACAGCCATTTTACTGATGAAGTAGAAATTAGTACCGAAGAAGAATCTAAAGACACCATTGAAAATAAATTAATCAAAACACAACCGATAACACTTTACAATAATCCGGAAGACAGTCAGGAAAAAATAAAAATATTAGTTGTTGAAGACGACCTTAAACTACGCACATTCCTTAAAAATGTTCTCGAAGATGATTATGAAATTCTGGAAGCCGAAGATGGCGAAATAGCGTACCAAAAAATTCTGGAAGCCACTCCTGATTTTATTATCAGTGATATAATGATGCCTAAACTTAACGGCGTGGAACTTTTACAAAAAATAAGAAATAATATCGAAACCAGCCACGTTCCTGTTATCCTTTTAACCGCAAAAACCACAATAGAAAGTCAGCTGGAAGGACTTTCTTATGGTGCCGATGATTACATCACTAAACCTTTCAGTGTTTCCTACTTAAAAGCCCGAATTGTTAATTTACTCGAACAACGAAAAAGGCTGCAGGGCATTTTTGACTCTTACGAAAAAAGCGATCCAAAAGAGTACAATCCTAAACCTTATTTAATCACGGATCAGGACGAACAGATTATGCAAAAAGTAATGCTTGCTATTGAGGAAAACATTGATAACAATGATTTCTCGGTAGAAGATTTAGGCAGTGTCGTGGGACTGAATCGTACTTCTTTCTATTACAAAATAAAAAGTCTTACGGGTTATACTCCAGTTGAATTTATCAGGGATGTACGAATTAAAAGAGCTGCTCAATTGTTAATGAACAGTCAGTTATTAATCAAAGAAATTGCCTATATGACCGGCTTTTCAGACATGAAATACTTCACGAAATCGTTTAAAAACAAATACGATGTAACGCCGAGCGAATATCGTAAAGAGAATAAATAAGTACTCTTTTAACCTCACGCAAGTGGGCACGAGCAAGATGCTCGCTCTAGCTTAGGGAGATTACTAAACAACCAATAATAAAAAATTAAACATGACAAACTTAACCGGCATTAAACTAAAAAAAAGCATTATTTGTCTGATATTGTTAGCTATAAATAATCATTCGTTTTCTCAAGATCAGAATATTACAATAAATAGAACCCTAAACAAGGATAACAGTGTTAATTTGAATTTTGAGAAAAAAATACCTGGAAGTTATTATCTGTATTTAGAATTATCAAATGTAAAAAACTGTTATCCTGAAGTATATAGAGGAGTAATTACAGGTCGTTCTGGAAAACTATTAAATATCATACCAATTGAGGCTCTACAACCAATAGGTTATTCATATAAATTCAACACTATCATGGGAGTACCAGATCCAAAAATAGATAGTTTATTTCAATACATGCTCCCCTTTAAAACAGGAAAAAAAATAAAAATTTATGAAGCTGGTAATATCGGTGAAAAATATTTTGGAGCAGAAAAACCAAAAAATTGGAAATCTTATGTAATTAATTTTGAAAGTGCAGATACCATTTTTAGTATGCGAAAAGGAATTGTCGTTAAAATAATTAACGAATATAACGATGATCCTTCTATCAAAAAAAGTTATACAAGTAAAAGAAATTATATCATAATTGAACATGAAGATGGAACATTTGCAACATACAAAGGTTTTCAATTAAACTCCATTAAAGTAAAATTGGGACAAACTGTTTATCCTAAAACACAATTAGGACTACTTCACTTATTTGACAAGACAGCAAATAATTATAGATTTGATTTCAGTATTTATTATTTATCTAATTATGAAAACATTGGAAATAATGAAAAACGTACATATAAAAATTACTCGAGTTACTATAAATACCTAACTCCTATGTTTCTAACTACAAATGGACTAACAACTCTTGAATCTAAAAAAGAATACATGGCATCTTTTGATGAAACAATTTTACTTCAAGAAATGACACGTTCAGAAAAGAAAAAATACGCTAAAGATCCTAACCAATTCAGATAAAAATGAGAACACTTGTTCGTACTTTTTAGACTGCATGATTCTCGGGCTGGCGGGGAGTTTTGTGTAAAAAAAATTGCGCAAAGTGAGGATACTTTGCGCTGCTGGTTTTTAATTAATTGCACATTATTAATTTAATTATTTAAAATAAATGATGAAACTAAAAATATTTCTTCTGATTAACCTATTAATAATTATGATGGGACTACTACCTATCTATTTATTTTTCAAGCAACCAGGACCTATTCAAGAATATGAGTTTCCCAGAATGACATATCAAGAACTAGAAGTGAAAATTTCAAAAATAATTGACAATAAAGCAAATTCTAAATTTAAACTTACTGATGAGGAGCTCAATAACAAAAATACCCGTAACACAAGAATTGTTATTCTGGGAAAAGATTCTTTACAATTTGGATTTGTAACTAATATGGATATAGGTTATGAATATAAAACCAAAAATAATCACTCCAAAAATTGTCCTCCTTGGTTGGAATTATATAGCATTTGTAATTCAAATGGAAATTTTTTAGGTGTAGTTAGAAAAAATAGAGAAGAACATGCTGAACTTATAAAATTATTTGAAGATGAGTTTATCAAAAAAATCAATAATGGGGCAGTGAATGTTATAGAACGTGGATTTTGGGATAATATCTTTTAAAGCAACTCCTTATCTGGTTCAAAAAAAAATTACATTTTCAAATTTAATCCTAAAAAAGGCTGTCCGAAAATAACTTTTCAGACAGCCTTTAAATTTTAGATTGCATTTCAATTTAGTCTTTTGCCACTCTAAACCAATCCAGATTTACATAACCTGAATTATTTATTTTGCCTTCTCTTAAAGCCACAAATCCCATTTTTGCACCAATCCACACTCCTTCGGTAGCTTTAAATTCAGTACCCGCTTTCATGAACTTTTTATTATCGTAGCTGTAATAAAACTGACACTTGGCTCCATTTTCAACCTTTACTCTGAAATACAATGAACCGCTGTTTAAATCGGCTATTTCAGTAGTAGTTTCAGCCTTTCCTTTATCAGCTTTGTCTCCTATTGCCTGAACCAACTTCAACTTTCCTTTAATTTGTTTTACTGCAATATAACTATAACTTCTTCCCATGATTAGGAAACCAAATTCTTCATTATCAAAATTGGGTTTAAAATCAAATTTTGCGGTGGCGGTAAATTCATTTGCCGGGAATTTTTGAGCCAAAATATTCGGCACCTGCCATAAACTCACATAATTATCAGGCTTAGTAATACAATTCATTCTGTAATAGCCCATTCCTGTTGATGGATAACCCCAGACTAATTGTTTATTAGCATGCCATTGCCATTGCAATCCCTGATAAGGTTCATTAAATTCGTCTGATTCCGGAGGAGTTACTATTGGATATTGCGCTCCAACATTTGGCTTTTTGTAAGTCGACACAGGTTCACCAATTCCATTTTTATCATTATCTACCCCCATAACCGGCCAGTTGTCTTTCCATGACATTGGATTCAAATGCACCACACGTCCATAAGCTCCCTGGTCCTGAAAATGCAGAAACCAATCTTCTCCGGTTACTGTATCCACCCAGGCTCCCTGATGAGGACCGTTGATATTGGTTTTCCCCTGTTCTAAAACTACTTTCTCTTCATAAGGTCCAAATATATTTTTGGAACGCAAAATTAACTGCCAGCCTGTGGCCACACCACCTGCAGGGGCAAACACATAATAATAACCGTTTCTCTTGTATAATTTAGGTCCTTCTACGGTTTGATGTTTTTCGTGACCGTCAAACAATAATTTATCATCATCATAAGCCTCGGTAGCGTCTTCGTTCATGGAGCAAATCATCAATACGCTTTTAGATCCTGCTCTACTTCCGGCAAGAGCGTACCCCAAATAAGCCTTTCCGTCCTCATCCCAAAATGGAGCCGGATCAATAATACCTTTGTCAGCTTTTACTAAAACAGGCTCACTCCATTTACCAAGAGGGTCTTTGGTTTTAATCATGTAGATTCCAAAATCAGGGTTCGGATAAAAAATATAAAATTCCCCTTTGTAATAACGAATACAAGGTGCCCAAACGCCATTACCATGTTGGATTTTATCATAAATCTCAAAAGGAGGTTGCTTTGGCAATGCATAATTAAGCAATTCCCAGTTGACCAAATCATTAGAATGCAAAATAGGCAAACCCGGTATGCAATTAAATGAGGAAGCTGTCATATAATAATCCTTACCCACCCTGCAAACATCCGGATCAGAATAATCGGCATAAAGAACTGGATTTTTATAACTGCCATTTCCTAAATCTGAAACCCAGACTTCTGAAATATTTTTTTTATCATTCTGGGCAAATGAACTTCCTAAAACAGAAAGAATAAATACCGAAGCAAACTTAAATTTTCTCACTTTTTATATTTTTTATTTAACACATACTAAACCGAAAGGCTATTTTAATAAATTCAACAAAAGCTGTTGTCCTACGATATTGGCTTTGTTTTTAGCCGACACATCAAAAGTTTTCATAGAAGCATTTTCCCCGTCTCCTTCTGCTTTATTAGCTACTGCATTTTCCTTTATACAACTAAATATATCCAATGAACAAAGAATGATTTTCCCTCTTCCGTGTGGAATTACACTTAAAGCAGAATAAACCTCTTGCTTATGATCAGAAACACAACCAACAATTGTTTCCCCGTTAAACATTCTGAGTCCCAATCTGTTTTTATTATACGTTGCAAAACATTGGTATTCCCAGTTAAAAACACAGGATTGCGGCAAACCTTCAAACCATTTGGTTTCCTTTACAAAGTAATTCCCTCCATACCAGGATGTCCCTAATGTTTTGAAACCTCTGTAATCAGCGGCTTCTTTTTTAGCAAAATAACTCGCCCAGGTATCGGTATCATTAACAACCACCACGGTATTTCCGTTATTCACCCATTCCAAAAGGTCAGTAACCAATGGATTCCCCGTTTGCTGCGGTTTAAAACCACCTATAACTAAACAATTCCCGGACGGAGTTCCACTCTTATACTCTTTGAAATTAATTTTTTCAGAATTAAAATAGTTACCAATAACGCCTGTCGTATCAGCAACCATAATGTTGGAAGCTATTTTTTCCTTGTTCAGTTTTACCGCAAATAATTCGTCGATTCCACTGGCAATCACGGTATTGTCTTTAGAAACTAATTCAGCCGTAATCTTCGTATAACCTTCAGTTTCGGGTGCAAAAGCATTTTTAGCAGACAATAATTCGCCATATTTAATTCCACCAGTTACTGTAACAGGAATTGTTTTGGTCCAGACTGTTTCTTTTTTATTATTTGTTGCTTTAACCTTTAAATCAAATGCTCCTTTGACGTCTTTTTCGTTTACAATGAAAAAATCCACCACCGTCGTATCTTTTACAGACAAAACCTTGTTGGTTAGTTTTACAGCCACATACAAAGGTTTGTTGTAACGGGCAATCAAATCGGCATCCCCCTTCAGATTTCGGTAATTATCAACTATACCCGAATGGTTTTCCAGTTTCATACTTTCCCAGCCATTCACTGCATAACCATCAATCGTATTATTGATTCGTACGTTTTCAATGGTTCGACCTTGATAATAATAAGCCACATTCCCCATTTTTCTGGTCAGACTGTCCACATTAGGAAATGACTTTTCGAAATCATTTTTCTTCAGGAAATTATCGTAAGCATCATACCATTTCAAATAATCGTCGCTTTCCCAGCCAATGTCCTTACCTCTTTTAAGGATTTCGTCTCTAATCAATTGCAATCTTGGCGGTGTTCCAATGGCTCCTTCTTCACCATAATACATAATTTCTTCTTTGTTATCTGTAAATTTTGCGTACTTTTTAGGATTGCTGTATAAGTTATCATGATACACTCCGGGACCTCCTGCATGATGCTGGTCAAACCAACCGAAATTGTAAAACTGATTGCTATACGGCAATAAATGCAATTTAAAACGTGGATCAATTCCCTTTTTTATTGGACCATTACTCGAATTATAAGTCATGATTCTGGTTGGATCCAATTTATGTCCCGCCAACATCTGCAAGCTATCTTTCTTTTGTGGCTCTGCTCCTCTTTCATTGTGCATGTTATAAATCACAAGCGAAGGATGGCTTCGGTCACGTTTTATCATTCTGAAAAACTTCTCATCGCGGGCGGCAAAATAAAAATCAGCCTGTTTCTTTTCCAATTCGTTTTTAGGATTGAATTGATTCGCCGGAAATTGATTCCCTCCCGGTTCCTGAAAATACAGCAAGCCCATTTCATCGGCATAATCCAAAACATTAGTTTGTCCAATAGTACGATGGAAATTCAGCATATTCAAACCAACAGCTTTGGCATCTGCAATTTGTTTTTTGGCCAGTTCATCACTTGGAGCAATTCCGTTAATCGGCCAAAAACCCCAAGATATGGCCGTTCTTATTACAATACGTTTGTTGTTCAGATAAAACTGTTTGTCTCCATCCACTTCTTTGACTTCAAACCAACGGAAACCAAACTTTTTCTCTACAACATCTTTTACTTCTTTGTCATTTTTAAGCGAAGCTTTCAGCACATATAAATTCGGGTTGTCGATGTCCCAAAGCTTGGCATTATCTACTTTAATTGTAAAAGACTGTGTATTCTCTCCTTTAGTAGCTTCAATTGGGAAACTTTTTTCGAAAACTGATTTGCCTGTTTTTCTTTCAGCAACTTCTAATAAAACACTTCCTTTAAAAGTTGTTGCAGTATTATTTGTCAATGAAATTTCGGCATCGATTTCATTCAAAATTGGTTTGTTTTTGATGAAAATATCATTCACAAAAATATTCTCCGTTGCTACAAGACTCACCTTTCCGGTAATTCCGCCAAAACCGTGGGTTGGGTTGGTACGATAATTTCCCCACATATAATTGGAGCTGTCTCTCCAATCAAAATTTCCGTTTGGATCGGTAATTCGAACTGCAATCGAATTCGTTTTCCCAACAGTGATAAAATCGGTAACATCAACATCAAAAGGAGTTCCGTTGATTAAATCATAGCCAGCTAACTTTTGGTTTACAAATATTTCTGCCCTGAAACGAACACTTTCAAAATGCAACACAATTCGTTTTCCTTTCATTGACTGTGGCACAGCTACCTGAGTTGAAAACCAGGAAACGCCCAGATAATTACCTGAAACTCCAAAAGAATTTGTATTCCAGCCCCAATAAAATTCTTCCACGGTAGCAGGAAGATGAACCGTTTTACTTTCTCCTTTTTCTAATGCCTGCCAGCCTCCGGATGGAATATTAACAGGCAATTTTTTTATAACAACGGGAGGCGTAAACAAGACATCATTTTGCCATTGTGCTGCCGGATCCAGCCACAATTTCCAGTCATTATTAGAAATATCTTGCACTGTCCTTTGTTGGGCAAATGAAGCTATATTGATCAAATTAGTAAGTAAAATTGCTGCTACAATTTTTATCTGATAGGGGTTCATTTTCATAAAATTCAATTATTTTACTTTAAAAACATAGGTTTTTCCTGCTGCTGTATTGAAATCATATAGCTTACTTTCAGGAGATTGATAACCTTTTAAAGCAGCTTTTTCTGAAATTAAAGGATCTTTAATAGTTGTTACATTGTAGAAAACATTCGGGTTATCTCCTTTGGCTTCCTCTAATTTTACATCACCTACTAACATGACATTGGATGCGAGACGCAATCTGCAATTTCCTCCTAAAGCCGATTTTACTGTTAGTTGTTTTACCTTGCCATTTTCCCATTCGATAGCTACTTCAAAACCACCTTTAGCTTTTAAACCTGAAACTTTTCCACTTTTAAAATCATCAGGCAAAGCAGGAAGTACATAAATCGCACCATCATAACTTTGCAATAACATCTCGGTAATTCCGGCTGTACAACCAAAATTACCATCAATTTGAAACGGCGGATGCGCATCTAAAAGATTCGGATAAGTTCCTCCCTGTTGACCTTTAGTTTCCATAGGCGCAGGGCTTAACTGGTCTTTTATCAATTTAAAAGCTCTGTTTCCATCTAATAAACGAGCCCACCAATTGACTTTCCAACCCATAGACCATCCTGTTGAAACATCACCTCTTGACACTAAAGTGTTTTTAGCTGCTTCAATTAATTGTGGCGTTCTAAATGGGGATATTTGTCCTGATGGAAACAATCCGTACAAATGCGAAATATGTCTGTGATGGTCATTTGGTTTATCCCAATCATGGAGCCATTCCTGCAATTGTGAATATTGTCCTATTTGCATTGGAGGTAATCTTTTTAATGCTACTGCTACCGAATCAGCAAAAGATTGATCGGTTTCTAAAACTTTAGCAGCATTAACGATATTATTGAAAGTATCAAAAACCAATTGATTATCCATTGTAGTCCCGGCAGAAACGCCTACACTTTTCTCATAGGTATTTTCGGGAGACATTGATGGAGCAACCACTAACCATTTGTGTTCAGGCTCTTCCTGTAATACATCCAAATAAAATTGGGCCGCGCCTTTTAAAACCGGATAATATTCATTTAAAAATGCTTTGTCTCCTGTGTACAAATAATGTTGCCACAAATGCTGAGTAAGCCACGCACCACCCATTGGCCAAAGACCATAAAAACCACCGTCAACTACTCCAGTCATGCGCCATAAATCGGTGTTGTGATGCAAATTCCAACCTCGGGCATGATACATTTCTGAGGCACTTTCTTTACCCGTTACAGCTAAATCCTTCAGCATACTGAATAAAGGCTGGTGCATTTCGCTCAGATTGGTTATTTCGGCAGGCCAATAATTCATTTCGGTATTAATGTTTACCGTGTATTTACTATCCCATGGCGGCGATAATTTATGATTCCAAATTCCCTGAAGATTCGCCGGCTGATTGCCTGGCTGTGAACTCGAAATAAGCAAATAACGTCCAAACTGAAAATAAAGCGCTACTAGTTGCGGATCATAAGAAGTTCCAAATTCCTTAATCCTCACATCTGTTGTTTTATTGGATTGAGGTGAATTGCCTAAATATAAAGATACTCTGTTGAAATATTTTTGGTAGGCAATAACGTGATCTTGAAAAGATTTGGCATAAGTTTTCTTAGAAGCTTTAACTAAAGTTGCTGCGTTTTTTTCAGAAGGATTTGCCGATAAATCTTTGTAATTTTTAAAATTAGTCGCAATTGCAATTCGAATTATTACCTCATCAGCATCTTTAACGGTTAACTTATCAGCAGTCGCAGTTAGTTTTCCTCCTTGTAAAGTACAGGCCGCTTCTCCAATGAATTTCACTTTACCTGTTTTATTGTCTACACTTGCCGTTGTACCTTCAAAAAATAATTTATTATCCTTTGTTTTAAAATTATGAATGAGCTGCGGAGTTGTTGCGGATAACGAAAAGCTAATACTTTTTTTCTTATCGGCAGTTAATTTTACCAAAATAACATCGTCTGCAAAAGAAGCCAAAACTTCTCTTTTATACGTTACCCCATTTACTTTATAACTCACAGACGAAACTGCTTTTTCTATATCTAAATCACGTTTATAATCTGTAAAACTTTCATGACCCGGAAATTCAATCCATAAACTTCCAACGGTTTGATAAGGCATTCCGTAATTAAGATTAGCCGGTGCCTGTCTCGGGAAAGTTGTATTGGCTAAATCCTGAGCTTCTTTATTTTTACCGGCAAAAAGTAATTTTCGGATTTCTTCAATATTTGGATAAACATTTTTAGGCACATTATTACCCGGTTCACCAGCCCAAACGGTTTCCTCATTCAATTGCAATTCTTCTTTTTGAGGATTACCAAAAACCATAGCGCCTAAACGACCATTACCCAAAGGCAAAGCTTCATTCCAATTGGTCGCCGGCTTGTCGTATTGCAATTTTAATTTCTGTTGGGCATTTCCCTGAAAAACACTTATAGAAAGCATTAAACAGCCCACAATAATCTTAATTCGATTCATTTTCTATTCTTTATATTTGATGAAAGTATTTAATTTTCTGATTTTATCTATTATCTAAAATTACTTTGTTCAAAATTATTTGTAAGTATAAGTTACTATCGAAGTCGAATAAGACCCTGACTTATCGATAGTATTAATTTTAATTTGATAAGTAGCATTCAATACTGCTGCAAAATCAGCAATTGAAGTAACCGTTTGATTGGTTAAAGACTGAATCACTACATTGTCTTTTTTGATTTCAATATCGTATTTTAAATCTGCTGTTGTAGAATCCTCATCTTTACCTATCCAAGACAAACTTGCCATGCTGGTATTTTTGTTTATACTAAAATTTATTATAGCTGCATAAGGCACATAGTTCCCAATTGGATTTCCGGGTGTGGTAAAAGAATTAGTAGCACTAGCGTTTACTCCATCTTTATTTTTAGCAGTTACCGTCCAGGAATAGGTTTTTCCTTTGTCCAAAACCACTTTGTAAGAAGTAGTGCTTATTTCTTTTTTAAATACTTCAGTCCCAGCCTGAGTTACTACCAAAAAATAAGAAGTGGCATAAGTTGCAGAAGTCCAACTAAAACTAATTTCCGCTTTGGTATTATCACTGGCAACAACAGTATAGACACTACAGTTTTCACCATTAGCAGGAAGAGACAAATTAGATTTTGCCGGCAAATTCACAACTGGATCTCCATCAGAATTACCTCCCCCTCCACCACAGGATACTAAAAGCCCTAAAGCAACAAAAAAACATATTGCTTTTATATTTTTTATTGTTCTCATTTCAAAATAACTTTAAATGTTTGTACTTCGGCTCCCTGAGTAATTCTTACCAGATACATTCCTACTGTAAATCCTCTTAGATTGATACTGTTAGTAGTGTTATCTACTTTTTGCTCCAACACTAGTGTTCCACCAGTAGTGTACACTTGGATCAAACCACTGTTTACTCCTTCAACATTTACTACATCACTTGTTGGATTTGGATGTACAACAGCTATTGAATTCATTTTAAAATTATCTTCAATAATCCCTTGACAATCGCTGTTGGTTTCTATGGTTACCGTATTTGTAGATTGAAGCAAATTAGCATCAATTTCAATTTTAGCTGTTTCGCTGCTGGCTGTAATGTAAGTACTGCTAACACCATTAACGGTTACATTATACTCATTGCTTCCAGAAACATTATAACTTACCGTTTTGTTATCTTCTTCTCTCTTAGCAGTCAGAGCCGAAATTTCTTTGACAACTGCAGTATAACTTTCCTGAAACGAAATGGAAGGAATCGCAACAGTAAGCACATAAGTTCCTGCTGCAAAATCTGATTTCACCCAACTACTTGCAGTAGTGATAGTTTGATTATTTAATGCTAGGTTAAGTCCATTTCCTGTAATGGTGAGGTTATACGTATAGCCGTTCAAATCAGTACTAATACTAATTTTCCCATTAGCTTTCCCAGGACAAGTAGGTGTTTCAACATACACTTTAAGTTTTGGAGCTGCAGTTGTGGAATGACCTGCAATCGTAATGTTAGGAGTAGAAATATTTGCGTCCATATCCACACCCAAATAATAGCCTGGATGCGGTGGTTGATTATACCCTGAATTTTGCCAGGCAATTGCCACTCTGTACTGAGGATCATGCATCAAAGTATATAATTTATTTGTAGTAGGAATATTGGTTGTATAAATCCTGATGGAAGTATTATCATCCTTACGGAAGATTACCTCCTCTCTCCAGTCCCCAAAAAGATCAGCACTTAAACATGGTGTTGCTTTGGTGGTATTGTTTGATGAATATCCTGTAGCCGTAAGGATATTAACTGTTTTTCCATTAATATAATCCCATTTGTCTATTTTATTAGAATCTAATAATTCCCGATTCAAATCTCCATCCCACCAAATAGAAAAATTCTGTGTTGGTTTTTTATTGCTGATAAGATTGCCTTTACAGTCCATTAAATAATTTGTGGTAGTTGTCACGCCAGAAGCGTCTTTTACACCAGCACTGCCGAAACATTCATATCCTTTGTAGCGTGGGTCAATATCTGCAGCATTGCAACGGCCTACATCAGTATTTGCAGGTAGTCCCCATAATGTTGCCCCTATTTTGGCATCCAAAAATACCAGACCATTTGTTTTATATTTAGCCGGTTCTTCTAAGCACTGCCATATTTCCATTCCCGGTCGATCCGGATCCATATCTGTCATATGCAAAGCATCTCCATGACCTAAAGTATTGGCGTATAATAGTGTTCCATCGTCGTTAATGCCACTGGAACCGTTAAATATTTCGTCTTTACCATCTCCATCAACATCACCCACGGTCATTTGGTGATTTCCCATCCCTGCTGCTCCAGCATTTCCGGAAGTATTGCTGTCAAAAATCCATCGTTGGGAAAGGGTACCGTTTCTCCAGTCCCAGGCCACACGTACTAATCTGGTATAATAACCACGTCCCATTACTAAACTTGGTTTTACCCCATCAAGATAAGCAACTGCAGCTATAAAACGATCAACGCGGTTACCATAACTATCCCCCCACGAAGAAACGGTTCCACGAGCTGGTAAATAATTAGTGGTTGCCATAGCTTTGCCGGTTTCTCCGTTAAAAATGGTCAAAAATTCAGGTCCCGACAAAATGTAACCCAAAGATGTTCCTGATGTAACTCTGTAATCGGCATTGGCATCACCAATGACAACTCCGGTTCCGTCAATGGTTCCATCTGCGGTTTTACAGGCTATTTCGGCTTTGCCGTCTGAATCCAGATCATACACCATAAATTGAGTATAATGCGCTCCGGCACGAATATTTTTTCCTAAGTCAATTCGCCAAAGTCGTGTTCCGTTCAATCGGTAGCAATCGATATAAACATTGCCGGTATAGCCTTTTTCAGAATTATCATGCGAGTTAGATGGATCCCATTTTACAAATATTTCATATTGTCCATCACCATCAACGTCACCCACGCTACAATCGTTTACTCTATAGGTGTAAGCGACATTGTCTGGAGTGGTACCTCCGGCAGGAACTTGCATTGGGATATCCATATATTGATTGGCCCAAACGCTAACTGCTTCCGAAGTTTCTTGTTCTGTGCCATTGACGATAGCACGAACAGTGTAAGTTCCGTTAGTTGTAATTGTATGGGTATAATTGGTAGTTGTGCTAAAAGGACTTCCTGTTACTTTTACTCCGTCACAATATAAATTGTAGCTTACGTCTTTTGGTTCTGTCCCCAGCATTCTCCAGCCAACATAAACTTGGTTGGTATTCAATCGCATAGCGACTAAACCTCTGTTTAATTTTTCAACATTGCGCTGGGCAATTAGTTGGGTGGTTATTCCAAATAAAAACAGCACTAAAAAGGCTGTTCTCTTGAAAAGAAACATTTGTATTTTTTGGTTCATAGTTGGTTAAGTTGGTTGATATAAAGGTTTTAATACATAAAATAATCTGTTGGTTAAACTTAAATTGAGATAAAGAACAACATAAATAATCAAAAAAATAATATCATCTTGATCGAAGCCGTTTGGACTCATCCAGAAATTTATTTTTTATATAAATCAGTAATGATTTTCTTCGGATTCCAGTTATCAATAACTGGCTGTTCAGCAAAGCTAGATTTAAAAATATTTTCTACACTATATTCTTTTGCCTGTTCTGCTGTTAAACTTTTTGACCATTTTACCCTTTGATTGAAAGAAGCTCCAGTACCCGTAGAATTGTATTCGATATATCTAGCTGTCTGTTCATTTTCAGTTTTTCCCCAGTTGTTCCAACCTTCTGGTTTAATATGCGCAGCCATTTCGCATTGAACAAATACAGTATTTGCATAAGGTCGCCATGGTCTTCCTAAATAATAGCTGCTATTTCCTGAATTTGTAGTCAATTTGCAATTTAAAAACACCAAGCCATAAGGAATCTTTTCCAGAGTACTGGCTGCGGTTAAGTAAGAACCTCCTTTTTTTGCAAAAATTTCGCATTGATCAAAAACAGCAGTTGAGGCACCAAAAATAAAATCAGTTGTTCCTTCGATATAGCAATTTTTATAATACTGTCTACTTGTTGTACTACGAGGGTAAAGCGTATCCTGAAAACCCAGAAATTTACAATTATCAAAAATAATTTTATCTCCATCAACCCTTACCGCTACTGCCTGACCAACTGGTCCTGATGAATTTTCAAAAGTGATATTCTGAGCTTTAAAATTATCGGCTGTAACAATAAAACTTGCTGATCCCGAAGTCCCAATTTCTTTTCCTTCACTATTTTTCTTAGAAGCATAATCATCAAAAGTAAGAATAACTTTATCTTTACTTTCTCCAATTAAAGTAATGTTATTTTTATCTTTAGTTATTTCCAATTTTTCTTTATAAACACCATTTTTAATTAAAATTACTGTCTCCATAGCATTAAACGATACAACTGAATTCAAAGCTTCCTGAACTGTTTTAAAATTACCTGTCCCATCAGCAGCAACAACTATATCGTATTTTATTTTTTCTATTTGGATTTTACCTTTTCTGGAATAACTAGTTGCCTCAACTAAAAAACTGTTCATTAAAAAAACAGAAGCTATCAAAATTTTTGCAATCATTATTTTATTCATATTTATCATTAGTACTATTGTCTGAGTCAAAATTTTCTCCCGACAAATTATTATTACTATTTTTTGATCAATTGTTTTTTAACAAATGTAAAAACTACATCAATCAAACTATGGGATAAAAAACAATTTGAAGGGGGACATATTACTATATTAAAGTAATTGGAGAAAAAACAAATAACTGGTGGGACAGTTTTGATTATTGTTTTAAATACAGATAAAATGCAACAATGAATACTAAATATCCCTTATTAGTTTTGAATTAATTCAATCTTTAAAAAAAGAGGGGAATTCTGAAAACTCCCCTCCTATAAAAAAATCTAGTTAAACCATCTTTTGTCACCGGCAACTCCTGTACCGGCAAAACCTATTCCTTCTTTAATATGGAAATCCCCATTAGCAGGATCTACAAAAATACCATAGATATTTAATGGAACTACTGTTATACTAGTAAATGGTCTAGTATCAACAATCATATCGTTTGTCATGTAATTACCTGCGTATGATATTGGAATATTTCCATAATTTCCATTGGTACTATTAATTTTACCACCTCCGTTAGGACCTCCTAAAATTAGATTTTGAATAGAGACCTGCGAAGGCTTATTATTGTCAAATAACCAAAGATGACCCATTGACGTAGAAATATTTACGCAAGTAATATTCATAAAATTAACTTTGGTAGCAATACGAATATCCCCAAATCTGGTACTGATTTCTGTAAGTGTACAATTTGAAACATTTAACGAGCCTACAGCAGTGGTACCTCCAAAATTAAACATTCCCCAACCTCCAGTATTTGAAATCCATGAATTGTTTACAAAAATATCTTTTATGACAGTTACACCACTGGCTCTTACAACCGAATTGATATTAGAAATAGTACAACCTTCAATGTAAATATTGTTGACTTTTTTACCTCCAAGATCAATAAAGAAATTTCCTGATGAGGTTGTCGACAAATATTGAATTATGATATTACTTATCTGAGTAGCAACATTAAATCGGGCATTTGTCAAAATTGGTAATTCACCATTTGCTCCTGCAGATCCCGTAAAAGCAATATTGTTCACTCCTGTAGGCACCATAATTTCTCCTCCAATTGCATAGGTCTTTCCAACTTCAAACTCCACCGTAATATCAGTAGCGCCACCTAATACAAGGTTGCTTAAAACGGTATTGATACTCGTTGCATTATCTGATTCTAAAACCTTATAAACAGAACTATTCGAAATTCCTGTTGTAGTTATATTTAAAGTTCCGCGATTATTGGTTCCATTAAAAATCTTAGCAACATACTTAGTTCCAATACTTAAATTTTCAAAGCTAAGTTCACCAGCTGTTATTTGTTGCTGGTTTAAAGTAACCTCCTTTAGCACCTGCATTTCACTGTTATATAAAACAACTTTGGTTACATTTGGAGTCACTGTCCATTTCAGCTTTACACTATTCGTTGTTGGAAAATAATTAGTGAAAATCTGCTCTGGTGGCGTTTCAAAATAAATTTGATTATAACCCGATTGCATACCGGATGATTCGTCGATACTTTTCATTCTTACTGAATATTTGGTAGTACCATCTAATCCAGCAAACATTTCACGATATTCCACTTTAGTTGGATTATTAGAATCTGCAAAAGGTTTCAAACTCCCTGCAGAAAGCTCGACCGTTTTTACAATTTCCTTAAATTCTAAACTGTCTTTGCTAAATTCAAAAACATATTTAGTTGCCGAAATGGATTTAGTAAACTTCAATTCAGCCGAAGTAGACTGAACCTTAGAAACCTCAAATATTAATGATCTAAAAAGCCTTTCGTGTCCCGGTTCAACTTCCCAATCATTATAATCTTTTTCGCAACTCACCATAAAACAGGAGAGTATTGAAACTACAAAAATTATTATACTGTTTTTCATTTAAATTAAGTTTAATAGTTTAATAGCCATATGAATTTGTCAAGAAACCTTTTGACTCAAATACATCTTCATAATAGATTGCAAAATACTGTCGGTAATTACAGTTTTTATTCCCCATTGTATATTGAGCGAGATTAGCTTGAATCTCGCCACCATTTGTCATAGAGCTAAGGAAACCTGAATAATCATATGTTTTATTTATTCCGGTAGCTGCCAATAATACTTTTGTAGGATTATCTAAATACGTTCTGCTGGTTCCACTGGTTGGTTTTACGATACTCTTTGTAAACCAGGATGCGGACTGATACTCTGCACCTGGGCTAGCTCCTAGATTAGTATAAAAATTGATCGACTTTTGGTCAATATATTCAGCATCTTTGAACTTATAATAAATGGTTTGTGGAAAATCAGAAGGCTGATAAGTTTTATCAAAAATGGTTACAGGTACTTTATTATCCAGCATTAAACAAAGTGTTTTTTTCATTGCTTCAATTTTTTCTGATAACAATCCCCAACGGCACAAATCACCTTTACGAATAGATTCGCAACCAAATTCCCAAGCACGCTCATTAACAATAGCATTGAAAAAATCAGCATCATATTGTTTAATTTTTGGAGAACCAGCGCCAAAAGCACGTTCTCTTACTTTTTCTAAGGCCTGACGTGGCGAGATTCCTGCTGTAGCATTTACAACATCCGGACTAGTCAATTTACTCTGAGCTTCGGCAAACATTAAATAAATATCTGAATAGCGCATCAAAATCCAGTTTACCCCTGTTGCAATACGGGAATTAGCTGTTTTATGTAAAGTTAAATAGGAAGGTGACATCCAGTAAATTCGCCATTTTGCAAAACTTACATTCAATGCATCTGTCTTCATTGTTTCTTTATTGGTACTAGCATAACTTGTCCATGTTAAAGTAACATCGCGACGACTATCATCACGATCAAAAGAATAAAAATAATAAGCTTGAGAAGCCACATAACTTCCACCAAAACCTCTCGAACCGTATTTTGTATTAGATGCTACTTCATAACCCATCAAGGAACCAATATCTCCGTTATTTCCTAAACCAAAAGCAACTTCAAAAAGATTTTCGTTATAGGAATTTTGTTGTAAATTACATACTGTTTTCCAGATATTTTCATAACTAGGATCCAGCGCATGCGGATGTGCCGAACTTCCTAAAATTTCCGCTGTTTGCTGCGCTGCTATTTGATAAAAATCTCTCCAATTTTTAGCTCTACCCACATAATAACCGTTTTCTTCCTGTATAGTTGGATGATGCTCAACATCGGCATCAGGGAATAAATTACCATCGCGCAAAGACCATCCTCCGGCATAAAGTGCAACCTTTGCCAAAAGTCCTTTTGCGAAAGCTTTATTAATACGCTCTGAAGTCGAATATTCAGCATTGGATTTTAACCATGGTAAATAATTTACAGCTTCAGTCAAATCTTCTACCAAACCTGCATATATAGTATCTCTATCTGTTTTTCCCATATAAACATTAGTAAGGTCTGATTTAGATGCTTCTCTCTTGAATGGTACATCGCCCCAGTATTTCACTAATTCAAAATAAGCCATTGCTCTAAGCGTCAAAGCTTCTCCTAATAGCGGTTTCATTTCGGCAGCTCTGGTCTCAAAAATTGGGGATTTTCTAATTCCATCCACAGCTGTAGAAGCTAATTCAGCAAACTCATACAGCGTTTGCCATTTTGTTGTAGTGTTATAAGGATCATCATAAAAATTTCCGGCACCCGAATCACTACTGGTCGAATTATAACCTGTAGTAGAAAACCCTGAATTGGTTTCAATATCCGAAACTCCCTGCCAGTTTACCGATAACTTTTGACCGTAAATATAGGTATCAGTCATCTTTCCGTAAATTCCCATAATGGCAGCTTTAGCCATTGATGGTGTTTTAAAAACGGTTTCTGAACTTAATTTAGAAGGCGAAGTTGTTTCCAAAAAATCATCACTACAGGAGAACAATCCCAAAGCAACAATAATGAAAGAATAGTATATTATTTTTTTCATAATCTTATTAATTAAAATGTTACGTTAGCTCCAAATAAAACTGTTCTTGCTTTTGGGTAAGCTGACCAGTCCAATCCTGGTGTTAATGGAGAACTGTTTGTACTTACTTCAGGATCCTGACCTGAATATTTTGTCCAAACTTTTAAATTATTTCCGGTTACATAGCATCGGATTTTTTGAATGAATCTTCCTTTTGCAATACTTTCAGGAAGTGTGTAACCCAATGTTAAATTACCAAGTCTTAAAAAAGAACCGTCTTCAATTGCCCAATCGGTAACTATTGTAGAATTGGATAATGGATGCCATATTTTAGCATTTTGATTAATCTCTTGTAACAACTGCGGATTAGCATCGGCACCAAACATAATATTGTTTCCTGTAGTAGGGTCAATGGTTGTAAAACGATTTTCTAAACTCATAATAGTACTTGCATTATTATAACGCTTAGAACCGCTGAAAGTAGTATTATCAATTTTATTGGCATTGTAAATATCATTACCATACGACCAGTTAAACATGGCCGACAAATCAAATCCTTTATAAGAAGCATTCACAGAAAACCCTCCTGTATGTTTTGGTTGTGCTCTACCAATAACTTTACGGTCTTCATCTGGATTGATAACTGTACCTGTACCACTTAATTTTTTAAGTTTCATATGTCCCGGTCCAAAATAATTCCCTGAAGTTGTAATTACTTTAGAAGCATCAACAACTCCCGGATTCAAAATCCATTTCTTTTGAGTGTTATCATACGTAAAATCATCAAAACTGTAAAAACCATCTGAAACATAGCCATACATTAATCCAACTGGTTCTCCCACTCTGGCTCTGTAATCATCACGACCAACATTAGGCGCCCAATTCGTAGCAGCAATCATTTCACTTGAACCGTCTAAACTTTTTACTATATTTTTATTAAATGCTATATTAAAATTTGCCGACAATTTGAATTGATCTGCATCAATGATATCTCCTGATAATGCAAACTCCAATCCTTTATTAGAGGTACTGCCTATATTTTGATATTGCGATGTATATCCTGAATTTGAAGGTAATGCAACTGCTAAAATTAAATCCTTAGTATCGATTTGATAAGCGTCAATACTCAAATTCAATCTCTGATTAAAAAAACCTAAATCAAGACCTAAGTTGGTTGAAACCGTAGTTTCCCAAGTCAGGTTTTCATTTTTTAAAGTCGTCGAAGGTTTTAAAGTACTCTGAGCATTATTACCGATATAAATCAACCTGTTAGCCGACGATTCAAATGTATAATCTTGTCGCCAGTAAGATCCTACACGGGCATTCCCTACTTCACCATAACTTAAACGGAACTTAGCATTGGATAACCAGTCTTTGGTTTTTTCCATAAATTTCTCTTCTGATAATTTCCAAGCAAAAGCAGCTCCCGGAAAGAATCCCCATCTGTTTTGAGGAGCAAATACATTTTTACCGTCTAATCTTGAAGTTGCACTAAAAATATATTTATTCAATAATGTATAATTGATACGCCCAAAATAAGAAGCCGTTCTACTAGGCTCGTTAATCGTGGTATAAGTTGGTAATGGAGTTCCATAATTCCACATAGCTAATACGTCCTTGGCATTGAAATCACCCGGGAAAAATTTAGATTGTATTAATGTTTCACTAGTATGTGAATCGCGTGCTTCCTGTCCTAATAAAACATTCAATCGATGATTCGATTTACTAAAACTTCCATCGTAACTTATGGTATTTTGCATAGACCAGTCGGCCCCTTTTACATCCTGACGTTTGGCAACTGGCTGACCTCCATTGGCACTGGCCTCTCCTGTATTTTTCAACCAAATATTATCGGTAAAATTTCTATTAACAGCATAACTACCCTGAGAAACAATAGTAATTCCTTTAAAAGGTTTAAAGGTTATACCTCCATTCATTGTAATATTAAGATTGTTTTGCTCTTTATATTCGTTTGAAATATTATAAATAGGATCATTAAGACTACTTAAAGCCTCAGCAGAAGTTATGTTATCACTTGTACCCAAGAGAGCACCCGGATCTAGATAGGTCAAACTTCTAACTGGCGCATATTTAATTCCGTCTCTTAATTTACTTCCACTGGAAACACTAGGTCCGGTAATGATGGTATTGGAAAATCTGGAGTTAAAATCCAAACGGAATTTGGAACTAATCTCTTTATTTAATTTAAAACTCAGATAATCTCTTTTATATGAAGAATTTATCATTATAAAATCTTCAAAATCATGAGTATAATTTACTTTATACTGCAATTTTTCATCCCCTCCGGTCAAACCTAAATCGGTATGGGTTTGAAATCCGGTATTACCATATAATTTTTCCTGCCAGTCAAATCCTTTTTTAGATTTGTAAATATCTCGATCACTCCACAAACCATAAGCAGAATAAAAACTGGTACCCGAAACGCTTGATCCTGGATCAATCTCTTTTTGAAAATATACATATTCGTAAGGAGATAAAACATCCGTTAGATTATAAGTCTTTTTTAAACCTGTATAAGCATTTGCAGTAATCTCTACTTTTCCTTTTTTTCCTGATTTAGTCGTTATCAACACTACCCCATTTGCTCCTTGAGAACCATAAATCGCTGCAGAAGAAGCATCTTTAAGAACATCTATAGTTTCAATATCTCCTGGAGGTATATCATTAATACTGTTTACCTGAAAACCATCCACAATATATAATGGCGAATTATCCTGAGTAATAGAACTTCCTCCTCTTACTCGTACATTAATTCGGGCATCTGGAGCTCCTTCGGTAATTGTTACGTTTACTCCGGCTAATCTACCTGCTATAGCCTGTAAAGCATTGGTAGCCGGAATATCCTTTAAATCCTTCATATTTACTGAAGCAACAGAACCGGTTAAGTCTTTTCTTTTAGTCGTACCATACCCAATAACAACAACCTCTTCTAATTTACTAGAAGCTTCTCGCAAAAGTACATTGACTACTTTCTTTCCGGAAACCTCAACTTCTTGAGTTTCCATTCCGATATAAGTAAAGACTAAAACAGCATTTGAAGCAACATCAGGAAGAACAAAATTTCCATCCATATCAGTTACTGTTCCTTTTTTAGTCCCTTTAATAAGGATCGAAACCCCAGGAATTCCAATTCCTTTACTATCAGCAACTTTTCCGGAAATTTTTATTTGTTGGTTTTGAATAAAACCGGAAACAACACTCTTTTTATCAAAACTCACTGAATGTGTATTATTATTCAATAAGTTTTTAGTTTTTTCATTAGCGAAGACTGAACATGAAAAAACTACCATCATTAATAAGGCTAAATGCTTTTTTTCGACAAAAACAATGCCTGAGCCAAAGTGATTCCTTGACAAATTGTTATTCATAATTTTTGGTTTAGTGGTTAATTTTTTTAATTTTTCCTTGAAGCTGGTTAAGCTTTCAAATTTTAAATCCGGTTATTTAATACCATTCATAAATACTTTTTTTAGTTTAACATTTATTCGTTTAGTAGTTTGACAAATCTAAAAACTAGCGTTCTCATACATAGGGTCAAAACACAATTTAGAAGGGGACATATCACACGAACGCCCTATTTATATTAGTTTTAGCAAAAACAAATGAAATTTTACAACAGATTTTTTTAAGGTATTTTGAAATTAAAAACACAAACATCCAAATAGAATATTTGATTATTTTTAAAAAGAAAAAAGTGTAATTATTCCGGTAAAAGAATAATTACACTTTCAATAAATTGAGATGAATTGGTTACAGCTTTTTATCAATTACTGATTTCAAAAAACCCATTTCCTTTAACCAAGCTTCGCATAAAACGGTCCAAAGTTCTGTAGAACCGGGATTGTTTCTTAAGGCAATTGAATGCCCTCCATGCGGAAAAATATGCAAAGCCGATTTTATATTAGCTTTTAAAAGAGCTTCGTAATAATGCACACTATTCAACGGATTAATTACCGGATCATTAGCCGCACAAACTACAAAAGCCGGGGAAGTCGTATTGCTTACATTTAATTCTCCCGAAAAAAGGCTTTCTGTTTCCGGAGATGCTTTTTCGCCCAATAAAGCATCATGACTTCCTCTATGCGCATTTTGCTTCATACTGATAGCACCTGAAACCACAATTTGAAAATCAGGTTTAAAATCAGTTGTATCTAAAGCATCATTTATTTTCGAATAATCCTCATTGATGGTAGCCAGATTCACAGCCAATCCTCCGCCTGCTGAACATCCCATTACTCCAATTTTATTTTTATCGATGCCCCATTTTGTGGCATTATCTCTAACATATTTCACAGCTCGTTGACCGTCCATTAAAGGACCAAATGCCGGATTTTTCAAATCGGGGGAAGTTGGCATTCTATACATGACCACAAATGCGTTCACCCCAATGGTATTGAACCATTTTGCCAGTTGAAGCCCTGCAATATCATAAGTCAGTTTCTGATAGCCACCCGGTGGAAAAATTAAAACTGCCGTTCCTGAATTTTCTTCTTTTGAAGTAAAAAAAGCATACATTCCCGGCACATCAACCTGAGTAACGTCAGTCTGTGAAAAAACTTCCGTTTTTGTTTCAAACAAATATATAAAATAGTTTTATAAAAAGCAGATTTTTCGTATTTTTAAGAATGCAACACATTTCAGGAATCTCCCGCCAACAGTTACAAATCAGCAGTCTTGAAGACAAAATAGCTTCGGACAATCCCGTTCGTTTCATAGAAGCCTTTGTTGAGCATATCTCTCTGGAATCGCTTGGTTTTAAGGCCAAAACCATCAAGACCGAAGGACGCCCGAGCTTTGACGCCAAAGTGTTTCTCAAAATCTATTTATACGGTTATCTCAATGGACTTCGAAGTTCCAGAAAGCTTGAAAAAGAGTGTATCCGCAATATCGAATTACAATGGCTTTTGTGTGGCATTGTACCGAATTACCACAGCATATCCGATTTCAGGAAACAGAATCCATCAGGATTAAAAAAGTTGTTCAAACTCTTTGTTTCTTTTCTTAAAGATGCCGATTTGATTGCAGGAGAAACCATTGCCATCGATGGTACAAAGAGTCGTGCCCATAATAGCAAAAAAGCCAATTTCAGTCAAAAGAAAATCGACCAACATCTGGCTTATATT